>JBAYOE010000015.1:0-15988 GCA_041678405.1 Sphaerochaetaceae bacterium
ATTCTTTGCCTATGAAACTTATCTGAAAGAACAGTTTGAGGAGGCTCAACAAATAATAGATTCGGCCAGAATTGAGAATAAGAAGATTATAGTTTTAGCCGGACGTCCCTACCATGCAGATCCCGAAGTAAACCATGCTCTTGATAAACTGATCAGTAATTTTGATGTGGCTATTATCAGTGAAGACTCCCTAAATCATCCGAATAAGAAGACTGCGGTCAATGTCCTTAACCAGTGGACTTACCACAGCCGTCTCTACGCAGCCGCAGAAACGGTTACAAAAGAAAATGATATGCATCTGGTACAGTTAGTCAGCTTTGGGTGTGGTTTAGATGCAATAACAAGCGATGAGGTCCGCGAGCTTTTGGAAGAAAAAAATAAGATGTATACCCAAATTAAAATCGATGAGATAACAAACCTTGGTGCGGTTAAAATCCGTTTCAGAAGCCTTTTGTCGGCAATAGAACAGCAGAAGGAGAGACAGTAGTGGGACCTGCTTTTACCAAAGAGATGCGTTCGACTCACACAATTTTAGCCCCCTCAATGGCTCCTATCCAGTTCAAACTGTTAGTCAGTGTCCTCAAAGATGAGGGTTACAATGTTGAACTGTTGGAAAACGAGGGACCTCAGGTTGTCCATAAGGGTTTAACCTATGTTCACAACGATACCTGTTACCCCGCCCTTTTGGTGATAGGTCAAATGATTGATGCCTTAGACAGCGGCAAGTATGATTTAAACAAAGTTGCCTTAGCCATCACCCAAACCGGAGGAGGGTGCCGGGCCAGTAACTATATCCACCTTTTACGGAAGGCTCTCGATAAAGCAAACTATAACCACATCCCAATCGTTTCTATGAATTTAAAGGGGATGAACAAAAACAGCGGCTTCAGAATAACATTAAGAATGCTCAGAAAGGGAGTCGCCGCTTTGATAGCCGGGGATGCCCTGTTGCTCTTAAAAAACCAAGTAACCGCCTATGAGGTAAATCGGAATGAGACAAAAGAGTTAGTTAACAAGTGGATTGAGAAACTGAGTAACGAATTTCATTTGGGTCGGGGGTACTCAAAAAAAGAGCTCGCCCTCTTTATAAAAGAGATGAGAGATGAGTTTGCTTCCATAAAGATTGACAAAAGCCGTCCGGTTATTAAAGTCGGAGTCGTCGGTGAGATTTATATGAAGTATGCCCCGCTGGGAAACAACCACCTTGAAGATTTTTTGGAAAGCCAACAGTGTGAGGTGATGATTCCCGGTATCATGGGTTTTGTTTTATACGGGATGCAAAATCAGGTTGAAGATATTAATCTGTACGGAGGCAGTCGCCTTAAGAAATTTATTTTTAAAAAGATAAACAACTACCTCTTGGAACTTGAAGAGATAATGATAAACGAAATAGGCAGAGAGGGTCGCTTTACACCTCCCGTTGCTTTCAGCCAAACAATTGAGACTGCCAAAGAGGTTATCGGTATCGGTTGTAAGATGGGTGAAGGATGGCTTTTGACTGCTGAAATGAGAGATCTGGCAGCTCAAGGCTACAAAAATATTATCTGTGTCCAACCCTTTGGTTGTCTTCCAAACCATATCGTGGGAAAAGGGATGATAAGAAAATTAAAAGAACTTGATCAGAGTATAAACATCGTTCCCATCGATTACGATCCGGGAGCCACTAAGGTTAACCAAGAAAACCGGATAAAACTGATGTTGGCAGTCGCCAACGAAAACAGAACAAAAGCGCTCTAAATTGTTTTAGCCAATTGAAGTGCTTTTATACAAATGATATATTCCGAGTCATGGAATACAAACAAAGAACCGTCACTTGCGGTCAGCTCACAAAAGAAGATGTCGATAAAACTGTTGTTCTGAATGGGTGGGTTCACCGTAACCGTAACCATGGGGGAATCAACTTTGTGGATTTACGCGACCGCTACGGAATTACCCAGTTGGTTGTCGATAAAGACGCAGACCCGAGACTGCTTGATATCGTCGAAAAACTTAGGATGGAGTACTGTATCGCAGCCGAAGGAACAGTGCGCCTAAGACCCTCTTCAATGATAAACAAAGAGATGAGAAGCGGTGAGATAGAGGTTGTTCTCTCCTCCATTGAGATTCTCAGCAAATGTGAAGTTCCCCCCTTTGTGATAGACACAGAAAGTGACGCCAAAGAAGATACCCGTCTCAGATACCGTTATCTGGACTTACGCTCTTTTGGGATGCAGAACAGGATTAGAATGAGACACCTTCTGGTTAAAGCCATCAGAGAGTTTTTATGGGAGAAAGAGTTTTATGAGATAGAGACTCCCACCCTAATAAGATCTACACCCGAAGGAGCCCGCGACTTTCTGGTTCCTTCCCGCCACTACCCCGGTAAATTTTATGCATTGCCCCAGAGTCCCCAACTGCTGAAACAGCTCTTAATGATTGCCAATTTTGATAAGTACTTTCAAATAGCCCGTTGTTACCGTGACGAGGATGCCCGCGGAGACCGCCAATTGGAATTCACCCAACTCGATTTAGAGATGAGTTTTGTTAAAAGAGACGATGTACTGCTGTTAATGGAAGAGCTCTTTGGGTATGTTTTTAAAGAGGTGTTGGGTGTCAGACTACCAAAACATTTTAAAAGACTCAGTTGGCAGGAGGCAATGGACTCTTACGGTTTGGACAAACCGGATCCCCGGTATGAATTGAAACTGGTTGATGTCAAAGAGATTGCCATTAAGAGCTCATTTGAGACTTTCAAGAATGTTTTAGCCAATAACGGTGCAGTTAAGGCTATCAAAGCACCTTTTAGTTCAGAAATTACCTTCACCCGTAAATTCATAAGTTCCTTGGAAGATTCTGCAAAAGTTTATGGTGCCAAAGGATTGGCTTGGATGAAAGTCGCCTCCGATAACACCCTTGAGGGGGGTGTATCAAAATTCTTTGAAAACCTGGAAAAAGAGTTGATAGAACTTATGGAGGCAAAAGAGGGAGACTTGATTCTGTTTGTTGCCGATGAGTGGAAAACTACCTGCTCCTCTTTGGGAGCCGTAAGGAGTAAACTGGCAAAAGAACTCAGCCTCTTTAAAGCAGACGAGTTCTCTTTCTGCTGGATAATAGATTTTCCCCTCTTTGAAAAAGATGAAGAAACAGGCAATTGGCAAGCAGCCCACCATATGTTCAGCATGCCTCAAAGCCAATACATAGAGAACATGGAAAAAGATCCGGCCAATGTGAAAGGCGATCTTTATGACCTAGTTTTAAACGGCTATGAAGTTGCCTCCGGTTCGATAAGAATTCACGATGCCGAATTGCAGAAAAGAGTCTTCAGAATCTGTAACATTGATGATCAGGAGGCTCAGCAACGCTTTGGCTTTTTCCTAAACGCACTGCACTACGGAGCCCCTCCCCACGGCGGCATAGCTCCGGGAGTAGACCGTCTTGCAATGATTATGGCTCAGCAAAGTTCCATCAAAGAGGTCATTGCGTTTCCTAAAAATACCGCAGCAATCTCGCCGATGGACGAAGCTCCCTCAACCGTAGATAAACGACAGTTGGAAGAGTTGCATCTGATTATAAAAGAACCTGAAAACAGATAATGAGAGTAGCTGTCATAGGGGGAGGCCCGGCTGGTTTTTTTGCCTCTCTCTTTTGCTCTTTTGCCTTTAAAGAGCTAAAACAAGAATCCTCTGTCGATCTTTTTGAAAGAAATGTCTCACTGGGTAAAAAACTACTGTTATCCGGCTTTGGCAAATGCAACCTCACCAACGCTCAAGAACCAAAAGAATTAATGACTCACTACGGTAAAAACGGCCGCTTTTTGAAACAATCCCTCTATGCTCTTGATCCCTTCTCAACAATTTCCCTCTTTGAAAAGTTGAACCTCCCTTTGGTGATAGAGGACAACCAGCGGGTCTTCCCCGCAACATTTAAAAGCTCTTCGGTCTTAGAGGTTATCATAAAGCAACTGTACCGCCACAACGTTAATATCCACCTAAACAGAAGATTAGAGAGTATCAAGAGTGAAAACGGACAATTTTCACTCTCTTTTGAAAACGGTGAAAACCTCATTTTCGATAAAGTGATTATAGCCACAGGGGGAGTTTCCTATCCTCAGACTGGCAGCAGCGGTGACGGTTACAGTTTAGCAAAAACTTTTGGTCATAATATTGTCGCTTTGCATCCGGCATTAGCCCCTTTAAAAGTATTACAGAGCCGTATAACAGAGTGTAGGGGAATTACCGTTTCTGAAGTTGCCCTCTTTTCCAAAGAAAACCCGCCTGTCATGGGTTCGCTTTTAATAACCGATGTCGGTTTTTCCGGTCCGGCTGCCCTCAACTACAGCCGTTATGTCACCCAACCCACCCCTTTAAGCATCTGTTGGGTTATAACCGAGGAGGGTAAAAAGGCAACTGTTGAAGCGGTAATAGAGCAGCTTAAACTCTTGATTTCTGAAAATCCCGCAAAATCTATCTTAAAGATTGCCGGCTTTCTTAAAATTCCCAACCGCCTAATCCGCTTCTTAATTGAGGAGAGTAACCTCCCCCTCGATAAAAAAGGTTCTGAAATCAATAAGAGAGAGTTGCACAGATTGGCTATTAACTTAACGAATTACCAAGTGGAAGTGACAACAGAGGGGATGCAAAACAAAGCTATGGCTACCGGTGGAGGAGTCTCCCTTAAAGAGATTAATCCTAAAACAATGGAGTCTCTTTTAGTGAAAAATCTCTATTTTGCAGGGGAGGTATTGGACATAGACGGAGACAGCGGGGGTTACAATATCCAGGCGGCTTTCTCTACGGGTTCTGTGGCAGGGCTTTGCTGTGCCGAGACCAACCCCTTTACGATGATACCCAAATTTATTACCTTGAAAGGAGATACTTAAAATTAAGGGGGATAATTATGGGCGAAAGGATTCATGTTTTATCAAAATTCGACCCCAAAGTGGGGCATCTACATACCGATAAAGGTTCTGTTTTAGAGATGAGTGGCAACAAGGGTGCTTTTTCTGCCTATGAACTTCTTTTAGGTGCTCTCTCCCACTGTCTGTTTGCCACATTCAAATCACTGGCAGAAAAAATGCAGGTTCAATACGAAAGCGTTGTAATGGAGATTGTAGGGGTAAAAAGAGATGAAAAGGTTGCCCTCTTAGAGACGGTGCAGCTGGATGTGGGTGTTAAAAGCGTTTCGGATGAGTCTAAATTTAAGCGAGCTTTTGAGATTGCAACCCGTTATTGCTCGGTTTTTCAGACTTTGAGCAAAGTCGCCACCCTGAATTGGACAATTAAATTCAGTTGAGCAGTTAAATTTTTGTGTTACAATAGCTCTAATGGAAAAAGAAGGATCCAATCATTACCAAATTCTAGACCTCTTTGAGTCGTTTGTTGAAGCTGTTGAACTTCTGGTTACTTACGATAAGCAACTTTTCGGCTGGAAAAGAAACCGCCTGCCGATAGCCCATCGGTTGGCTCTTTATCTGCAGGAGACTCTTTTAAAAGGAACCTCCTTGGAAAACGAGCACTATTCAATTGATATGGCAATTCCCATATTAAAAGAGAAAAAGGCACTCACTGCCGATATCCTTATTCACGACCGCGACGAACAAAATCCGACAAACTTGCTGGCAGTGGTTTGTAAAGACCGGTATCTCACCGAGGCGGAACTGCTCTCTTTACACGCTTTGAAAGTTAAAGCCGATTGCTCTTTAGTATTGGCCGTAACAATTTTTGAGGATAAGGAGTATATGCTGATTTATCGGTCGGGTGAATCTTTTATCGACTACTACCATTTTACCTATGCCGATAAAAAGTGTACTCTCTTAAAAAGAAGAGTCATTGAGGGTAAAAGTTACGCCAAAAGGCAGTTAAAGCTTCCTATTAAGGTCTAACTCTTCTCTTTTACTCTCATCTAATGTGTTAATGACAGACCCGCTCTTATAACTTAACATTTCAGTTATAAAACTCATCTTTGCACAGTATTCCAAAACTTCTATTTTCTCAAAAGCATCAAGCAGTGTTTTTCCGACTGACAGCACTCCATGGTTCTGTAAAAGCAGCACATCGTTGGTCTTAACACTCTCGGCGACTGCTTGGGCAAGCTCTTCTGTCCCCATTTTGTAATAGCCGATTCTCTTTAAATTCTTAAGGATTAAATAAGATTCACCTGTTAAGTTTATATTTATAGGAATATTTGTAAGCCCAAAGGCCGTTGCATAAGGGCTGTGAGAATGAACCACACAATTAATCTCTCTGTTGTTTTTTAAGATGAGTCGATGCATCAGTGTCTCAATGCTTAAATTCAAATCGGATGTCAGCTTATTGCCATCCATATCGACAACTGCAATCAAACTCTCATTTAACGTACTTTTATCCAAAGAAGAGGGAGTTATGCAAAAATAGTTCTCATCGCCTCTTATGCTGATATTCCCCCCTTTGCTTGTCGTTAAATTTCTCTCATAAAGGCGTCTCATAAAAGAGGCAACCTCTTCTCTTTGTTTTTTAAATCTGTTGATATCCACAAGAGCCTCCGCTAAAACTTTACCCTTTAACCCCGACAAAGAGAAGTCTTTATTGTTGAGTAAGAGTTGCTTGTTCTGCTACAATTACCACCAATCAGAGAGTAGGAGTTTCACATGAAAATGTCACAGGTCTTTTCACGTACTTTAAGGGAGATTCCCTCAAGCGCCGACAGCAAAGGGTACGGATTACTCGTTAAAGCCGGTTTTATAAGGCAGCTTGGAGCCGGAATTTTTAGTCTCCTGCCACTGGGACTCCGCTCCATAAGAAAAATTGAGAATATTATCCGCCAAGAGATGGACGGCATCGGTGCTCAGGAAATTTTAATGCCTTTGGTAAATCCTGCCGATATCTGGAAAGAGACCGGCCGTTACTACAGTATCGACAAAGAGATGAGTCGTTTTGAAGACCGAGTCGGAAGACAGATGGTCTTGGCAATGACCCATGAAGAGTGTGTTACCGACATCGCCCGTTTTGAAATTGACTCTTACAAAAGACTCCCCTCCTTAGTTTATCAACTGCAGACAAAATGGCGGGATGACCCGCGCCCCCGAGCCGGCCTTATAAGAGTCAGAGAGTTCACCATGAAAGACTCTTACAGCTTCGACAAGGACTATGAAGGGTTGGAAAAACAGTACAAAGCACACTACAGCGCCTACTTCAGAATTTTTGACCGGTGTGCTTTACCGACAATTGCCGTGGGCAGTGATTCGGGAATGATGGGGGGAAAAGTTGCCCATGAGTATATGTATCTCTCCCCAATCGGTGAAGATACAATTATAATCTGTGACAGTTGTCTTTATACTGCCAACCGCCAGATAGCCCTATTTGAGAAAGAGTATTACCCCGAAGAGCCTAAAGAGAAAGAAGAAGTTTATACTCCCGAACTGACAACAATTGAGCAGTTAACTCAATTTCTGAAAGTTCCTCCCCATAAAACAGCAAAAGCCCTCTTTATGATGGGAACTTTTGTTGATGAGACTACCGGAGAGGAGACTCAGAAGCTTGTCGTCGGATTAGTCAGAGGCGATTTGGATATTGAAGAGAACAAGCTTCAAAACAGTGCAAAAGCCAACGCAATCCGTCCCGCTCATCCCGAAGAGATTCAAAAAGCCCATATGGAAGTCGGTTTTGGCAGTCCTATTGGAGTCAAAGAGGATGTTGTTGTAATAGTTGATGAATCTGTAGCAAAGTCAAACAACTTGGTTGCAGGGGCAAACAAGCTTAACTACCACTATCTCAATACAAACTTCAAAAGAGATTACGATGGAATCGTTGCCGATATTGCCATGGCAAAAGCAGGTTACAAATGTCCCCATTGCAACGGTCTGTTAAAACAGAGCAAAGGGATTGAAGTGGGCAATATCTTCCAACTGGGAACCCGCTATTCAGAGAGCATGAACTGTACCTACCAAGATGAGAACGGAAAACGATTACCGGTAATCATGGGTAGTTACGGTATCGGAGTGGGTCGTCTTTTAGCCTGTCTAGCTGAAGAGTACAACGATGAGAAGGGGTTAAAACTTCCGATTACCAGTGCCCCTTACCAAATTCATCTAGTCTCCTTGGTAAAAGAAGAAGAGGTTGTCGAAAAAATATATACCGATTTAAAGAATTCTGGTTTTGAAGTTCTCTACGACGATCGTAAAGAGTCGGCCGGGGTAAAATTTGCCGATGCCGATCTAATCGGTCTTCCGATAAGAATAACAGTAGGCAGCAGAGCCTTGAAAGAGAACTCCGTAGAAATTAAACTACGTAAAAACTTACAGGAGAGTCTCCTTGTTTCTTTAGACAGTCTTCTTAGCGAAGTTCAAAAAATCGCAGAGACCCTTAAAAAAGAGATTGAAGTCAGACACATTGAGTATGAGAACTAACGGGCTCCGGCATCTTTAAGTATTTTTACCACATAGTGGCGCCTGGTCATCTTGGCATAGTCCAGAGCGCTGCGGTCGTGGTAATCGCGGGCGTTCACATCACTGCCTGAGCGAATCAGAGCGCTGATTACCCTCGTTACGTTACCGCTGTTAACTGCCATTATTAGGGCTGTTTCACCTAAATAATTTACATCGTTGACATCAGAGCCGCCGGCGACAAGAGTCGAAATAACAGCCGGACTGCTGTTGTGATTTGCAGCCAGTTGCAGAGGTGTCGATTTGTACTGGGGTTCGCGTTCATAGACATCGGCTCCGCGATCTATAAGAGCTTTGAGAACCTTGGCACTTGAGTTGAAAAGGGCAGCCCTCATCAGGGGAGTCAATCCGTATGTGTCACTACAGTTAACGTCGGCACCTTTATCAAGCAGCTCAATAATCTTATGAGGATCTTTTGCCGTATCGGAAGCCAGTAACAACTTTTCATTTAATTTTTCAACACTCATGTTCTCCCTCCGCCCCCATCTTAGCACAATTAGTTTAAGACTAAAACAAGTAATTATTGGTGATAAAAGGCGTTGATTGCCATTTATTATCGTAGTACTATCCTTTTATGATAACTAAAGAATTAATTAAACAATTACCCAAAGTCGATTTGCACGATCACCTTGACGGAGGCCTAAGGGCTTCAACAATAATCGAATTGGCCAAAGAACAAAATATTGAACTGCCCGAAACAGATGTTGACTCTTTAACCAAATGGTTCACTAGAGGATGCAAACAAAAATCTCTTTCCCTCTATTTAGAAACATTTGATGTAACTTTAGCTGTTTTACAGACAAAAGAGGCTCTTAAAAGGGTAGCCAAAGAGGCAATCGAAGATTTGGATAAAGATAATGTTGTCTACAGTGAAATAAGGTTTGCCCCAAGTTTGCATATCTCTAAAGGGATGACAATGGAGGATGCCGTTAACGGTGTTTTGGAAGGGCTTGCCGAAGGAAAGAGGGGACGAAAAATCTCCTATGGGTTAATCCTGTGCGCAATGCGCAACCAAGATCCCACCATCAGTGTCGAAGTTGCCAAATTAGCCGTCTCTTATCGGACAAAAGGGGTTGTCGGTTTCGATTTGGCAGGTGATGAGAGCGGTCACCCTCCCAAAAAACACCTTGATGCTTTCCAATATATCCGTAACCAAAATTTCAACATCACAATTCATGCCGGAGAAGGTTTTGGTTTAGAATCGATTTGGCAGGCAATTCAGGTTTGCACAGCCCACCGTATCGGTCACGGAACCCGCCTTATAGACGATATGAGCTATGAGGGGACAAAAATTACCAAGATGGGTTCTTTAGCCCACTATATTAAAGATAAACGGATTCCATTGGAGATGTGTCTGAGCAGTAACGTGGGCACAGGGGCTGCTAAAGATTTTGCCACCCACCCTTTTAATCTCTTTTTCAGAAACAACTTCCGGGTCTTTTTGAATGTCGATAACCGTCTTATGAGCGATACCACAATGAGTGATGAGATGGCTCTGGCCGCCGAACATTACGGTCTGACCATCAGAGACTTGGAAAAAATTACCGTCAATGCAATGAAATCGGCATTTATTCACTACAACGACAGAATCAAGATAATTTTTGATATCATTAAAAAAGGGTATGCCGATATCCGCAGAGAGTGGAATCTGACCGACTAAAGGGTTCGTCTCCAGCTCTTAATAGGATTTATCTTAAGTCTCACAACAAAGTAGAGATACGCAAAAGCAAAACCCGCAAGGTGAGTCAGATGGGCAACACCGGCAGAACTGCCCCTTATTTGATTACTAATTTCTAAGAAGGCATACAAAATAACCATTACGGGGGCTCTCATAGGAATGAGACCAAAGACAAATATTGTTGAATGGGGATACAGTGTGGCAAAGGCCAACAGTATGGCATAAATCGCCCCTGAAGCCCCCATTAAAATAACATTTGTCCCCGATAGAATATAAGCAAACAGGGAAAAAATCCCCGACAAAGACCCTGTCACAAAATAGAAGAGTAGAAACTCCCTGGTTCCCAAACTTCTTTCGATTGCCCTTCCGAAAATGTAAAGACCAAACATATTAAACAAAAGATGGGAAAACCCGCCGTGGACAAACATGTAGGTAAAAACCTGCCAATACCACTTATTGTAAATTATGTAAGCGGGAACTAAAGAGAGAATATAAACCAAACGGTAGCTGAAGCTGGTCATTAAAAAGACAAGCACATTGATGATAACCAGTTTCAAGGTTGCATTAGTGTTGGTGTAACGAAACTTTCTGTTTAATAAATTCAACGCCATAAAGGAAACATAGCTATCATAAAGAGCTTCGTCAATTGTGAAACAGTTGCACGACTTTTATAGAGTGTAACTATTTTTCACACTAAAAGGGGTAAAAACCCTTAAAAACCCAATAATAAAGTTGGCACACTTAATGCTTGTTATAAAGGACAGAGCAACAGTTTTTTCATACCTCCTTTAGTGTGATTAAGGAGATCAGCGGCGTTTCTCCCCACCCCAACAACCCACCCGCTGGTCTCCGGTTTTTTATTTAAAGCCTTCCATTTAGTTAATCGACTCTTTCAGTCTTGCAATATTCTCTTCACTGTAGAAAGGATCAGAGGGAATCCACTTTTCTCTGGCCAGTTTTTTGGCAAAAATTGTAAAGGCTTCTGTGGTTGTTAATCCAAGCTCTCTGCAAACCTGATATCCATCCGAAAATTTACATTAACATTTGTTTTAGACATAACTCATTTTACTTTATTACACGACTTTTTAAAATTTCAATTTGCTCTGCATAACTCGTGAAGTATTTCCGCAACCCCCCCCCCAAAAAAAAAGCGGCCCCGGGCCCGTAGGCAACCGGAGCTCAATCACTTAACTAAATAATGTGAGGATCCCACCGAAAAGTCAACACAGCACATTCTTGGGTTGTGATTTGGAAGCAGACTTGGAGGTACAGGAAATCACCTCAAAAAAGCTACAAGTGCAGCAAGGAAGGTACTCAATACATCCCAGATGAATATGGCATCCGTTTAAAAATGATTGTGTTGGCTGTCTTTGACCACCAAATTGTCTTTTGGTACTCCTTTATCTTTTCAATTTCTTCTTGTTTTCAGTTCCCCACCATTCAGGAGAGTGTTGCAATATATCTTCCAACTCTTCTTCTAATATGACAAAAACCGGTATGTCCAAATTGATTAAATGTTGTGCCAACAATCTCATGTGTTTCATCATTTACTCCCCAAATAAAATACGCATATTTCTGCTGCACCTCTTTTTTTATTCCCAATATATATTATACACTAAGTTGGGAATAAAGTTGGGATTAATTTTAGCATCTATATCATAAGGGGCACACGAGGGCACCCTGTCCTGCACTGGATGATGGATAACATCTTCATCCGCACACATAAAACCAGACAAAGAGAAATCTACAGAAAAGATTGACGGTGCGGTGGCAACCATTATGGCTCTGAACCGGGCAATCAGATGCAAAAACGACACCAGTAAATCCGTCTATGACAGCCGGGGGATGCTGTTTATATGAATATAAAATCACTTTGCGGGCATAATATTCCCTTAAATAAGAGGCAATAATAAGGGAGATATCAAAAATATATTAACCTTCCCCTTATTATATGATATGTTTTAAGAGAAAGAGAGGTGACTAAGGGCATGAGAACCTTTAATTATACAACTATCAAAGATCGGACTTGGGATTCTGAAATACTTGGATATATTGCAGCTATCTACAAATCAGCTGGAAAACAGGAACAGTATTTAAAGCAACGTCCAGAAGAGCTGGAAAAACTCGTGGATATTGCTAAGATTCAAAGTACTGAAGCTTCTAATGCTATTGAAGGAATTGTAACTACAAGTACACGCATAAAACAGCTAGTTGAGCAAAAGACCACACCAAAGAATCGTGATGAACAGGAAATTGCAGGATATCGTGATGTGCTGAATATCATTTATGAGAGTTTTGATGCTATTCCACTTTCAAGAAATTACATCCTTCAGCTTCATAAAATCCTGTACAGCTATACGAATAACCCCATGGCAGGACAAACAAAGAATGTTCAAAACTATATTAGAGCAAGCTATCCTAACGGGCACACTGAAACCTTATTTACAACACTTGCACCCTATGAAACAGCAGAAGCCTTAGATAAGATTTGTGATGAGTTTAATAAGGTTATTGGAAATTTTGAGTTAGAACCTCTAATTGCCATACCGATTTTCATTCATGATTTTCTCTGTATCCACCCATTCAATGACGGTAACGGAAGAATGAGCCGCTTGCTTACTACCTTGCTGTTATATCGCAGTGGATTTTATGTGGGGAAATACATCTCTTTGGAAGCAAAAATCGCAAAGAATAAAGACCTTTACTACGATGCGCTGAATCGTCCTGGGGAGGGCTGGCATGAAGGAAGCAAAGATACACTTCCTTTTGTAAAATATATTCTCAGTACAATTCTTGCGGCATACAAAGATTTTGAGGATAGATTTTCCATCGTAGAAGAAAAACTTCCTGCTATAGATATGGTAAGAAAGGCAACTTTGAATAAAATCGGAAAATTCACAAAACAGGATATCAGGGAACTTTGCCCTTCACTCAGTGTGAGTTCTATTGAAGGCGCCTTGCGAAAACTGGTTGCTAGTGGTGAATTAAAACGGGAGGGTACTGGAAAAGCAACATATTATGTTCGATTGAAATAATCTCTTACCGAAACAATCATTCCCTTAAATAGACTAAAAATTTAAGGGAACTAATTAACAATTAAGGTGAAGCATCTATCAGAAATGGTGGGTGCTTTTTTCATGCCATTTTGAAAGGAGATGATGAACAAGATAGGAAAGCCCATTAAATGGAGCTTTTTAGCATGTATCATTAGTATGACATCAGGCTAATTCTATACGTTTTGTTTATACAGTTACAGTTTTCTGCTGTCATTGATCTTTATTACTCATTTGTTTATTCATTTTATTACCATCCATCTTCCGTCACGCTTTGAACCAACTCTTTCAAGGAATCCTTTGCTCCGTAGGCTAGCAAAGGTTCTTTCAATTGTTCTTTTTGTTACACTAATCTTTTCTGCTAATTCTTCTGCGTTATAAGCTGGATTGTCGATAAGTAGATAGATTATTTGTTTTTCTGTTTTATTCAAACCGACATTCAAACCGACATTTTCTTTTTTAATTTGCGATAGTACTTCAACATCAAACGGTATCGTACAACGGATATAGTTATCTTCAATTTGGAAAACTTCTTTACCATATCTATTGATAATTGTTGGAATTCCATGCCCGGTATGTTCTGTCAATCCTATCGTCAAAAAAATTCTCATTAAAGTAGTGTTTCTTGGTTTGCTAATTCCTTCAAAGAATTGGTTTGTGCTCATACCACTTGGTAATCCACCATGAGATAAGATTTCCAGCCTGTCATTGAACATCGAAACTTGTGGCTCCGATATTGTCCAATCATTATGGACTAGTGATTATAATAATTCTCTATATTTTTCCCTCCATAAATTCAAATTCAATTTATCGTTTTGTGACTTTGTGGAAGCTTCAAAACCCTATTAGATACAGTGTTTTTTCCCCTTGTCACTATTATGACATCCTCCCCAACCAAAAAGCCAATATTAATAGACACAGGGCATCGAATGATATCTTTCAACAAGTCCGAAAGTCCATGCTCAATACATCCCAGACGAATAATGGCATCCATTCAAAAATGGTTGAGAACGGTTACCTGATTTACATCGAGAAGGTTGGATACCCGGGTGCCACTTACTACCCACCGACTGTTTAATTGCACACCCATATAGCAGGTGTTTAACGTCATTTTCACATGTTTTAAATTAAATATATTATTAAAAGAAGTAGAGTTCTAACCACCCTTTTAAATTTATGCTACTATTACACCATGGCTAAAAGCAGACGAGACAGTGCCGATTATTACACCCTAAAAGCTCAAAAAGAGGGTTACCCTGCCCGCTCTGTTTACAAACTGGAAGAGATCCAACAAAAACATAACATAATAAAAAAGGGAGATAAGGTTTTAGATATCGGGGCAGCTCCCGGTTCCTGGTCTTTATATACCCATCGTCGTTTAATCAAAGGAGTGGGTCTGATAGTATCCGTTGATTTAAAACCGTTGGCCTTAGATTCTGTTCCCCCGACAATAATCTCTTTAACCGGAGATGCCTTCAGCCAAGAGATAAGTAACCAAATAGCCGAATTGGGACCTTTTGATGCAATCATAAGTGATGCTGCTCCCAATACCACGGGAAACAAAGGAATCGACACTCTGCGAAGTGAGAGCCTTGTTGAACAGGTTATTCTGACGGCTGAGAAACATCTAAAAGTCGGAGGCAATCTGGTTGTAAAGCTGTTTCAAGGTTCAGGTGAAAGGGAGCTTCTGAATCAAGTCCGCTCCCTTTTTGAGAAAGCAAAGGCTTTTAAACCCCAGGCAAGCCGCTCTGATTCCTATGAGATATTTTTGATAGGATTATCTAAAAAGCAGAACTCTTAAGCTTTTGTCATTTCCATTTGGGGAAGCGGTATCTTAATTCCCTCTTCTTTAAACTTAGCCAATATCTCCTGATGAAACCTAAAATAGACACTCCAGTAATCGGCAGGTTTTACCCAGGGACGGATAGTTAAACCTACCGAATATTCGTTGTGCCTGTTAACGGCAACAAGGGTCTTTGGTTCTTTAAAAACTTCACTGTAGCTTTCCAGTAAATCCAAAATAACCTTTTTGGCCTTTTCGATGTCACTGTCATAAGAAATTATAACTCCCATATCGACTCTTCTTTTGTCGGTATAGCTGTAGTTAATAATAGCTTTACCCCAAATAAGCTTGTTCGATAAAATAACTCGTTTGTTATCGGTGGAAGTAAGAGTGACACTCATCATATCCATGTCTCTTACAGTCCCGGAAACCGAAGCAACTTCAACAAAATCCCCGATTCTGAAAGGGCCGTTTAAGACAATCATGACACCGGCTAAAAGATTTCCCAGTGTCTCCTGAAAGGCAAAACCCAGTATAAAACCAGTTATTCCCAATGTGGCTAAAATCGGAGCCGGATTGACCCCAAAGTAGAGTAAAAGAAGGAATGAGACTAAAACCCATAAACTGACAGCAATCACTTTTAAAAGGAATTTTGCCATCAGGTCATTTATCCTTTTACTCTTGGCATAGATCTTTTGTAAAACTTTTTTAATAATTTCAATCACAACTTTTGCCAATAAAACAATGACAACGGCCCCTAAAATTGTGAGAAAGAAAGAGAGTGCATCTTCTTTTAACCAAAGATGCACGATAGATCCAATATTGCTTATATCCATTTATCAATCCCTTAATAAAAACTAACGGGATAACAGTGAATTTAGTCTCTTAACAAAATCACTTGGGTTTTTAAGCATTACCCCTTCGTTAAGAAGAGCTTGATCCAATAAAATAGAGGCTAAATCATCTATATACTCTTTGTCATCGGAATCAGCAATCTTTTTAACAATCGGAGAATCGAGATTTATCTCTAAAATTGGGGCACTTTCAGGCATATCGCTCTGTCCCATCGCTTTAAG
>JBAYOE010000016.1:0-14414 GCA_041678405.1 Sphaerochaetaceae bacterium
AAGGCATTATTGCCAACCCCAACTGCTCAACAACCCAAATGGTAGTAGCTCTTAAACCGATTCACGATGCCGCAAAGATTAAAAGGGTAGTGGTCTCCACTTACCAGGCAGTCAGCGGCGGCGGTAAAGGGGCTTTGATGGGCTTGGAAGAGGAAAAAGAAGAGGCTTGCAAAAAAGGGAAAGTAACTGAACCTAAAATCTATGTTAAGCCTATCATGTTCAACTTAATTCCCCATATCGATGTCTTTGAAGAGGGCGATTACACAAAAGAAGAGTATAAGATGATTAACGAGACTCATAAAATGCTCGACAAAGATATTGCCGTAACTGCCACCTGTGTCAGAGTGCCGGTTGTTTACGGTCACAGTGAATCCATTAACATTGAAACTGAGAAAAAACTGACTGCCGATGATGTTAAAAAACTGATGGCTAATGCCCCCGGTATTAAACTGATGGATGACCCTGCCAATCGTCTCTATCCCACCCCGCTCGACAGCAATGATGAAGATGCAGTTATGGTTGGAAGGATTCGAGAAGATTATTCGGTTGCCAACGGAATTAACCTTTGGTGTGTATCCAACAATATTAAAAAAGGTGCGGCACTAAATGCCGTTCAGATAGCCGAGACCTTAATTAAGAGGAATTTGGTATAGATTATGGATATCCAAAAAGCTGTCAGAGCTCTTAACGACGAACTCATAGCTTTAAGGAGGGACTTCCACGCTCATCCGGAGCTTGGATTTGAAGAGTTCCGTTCGTCCGAAAAGATTGTCAACTACCTAAAAGAGTTGGGTATGAACCCCCAGATTGTTTCAAAGACCGGGGTGGTGGCAACTTTAAGTGGACGGACGGACAACGGTCCTGTTCTGCTGCTGCGTGCCGACATGGATGCTTTACCGGTAGCCGAGCAAACGGGATTGCCCTTTGTTAGTGAGAACGAAGGGATTATGCACGCCTGCGGTCACGATGCCCATATGGCAATGATGCTAACTGCCGCCAAGATTCTAGCCAACAATAAAGAGTCGTTTGAAGGGACTATAAAATTTGTTTTTCAGCCAAACGAAGAAATCGCCGGTGCTCAGATTATGATTGATGATGGGGTTTTACAAAATCCAAAAGTCGATGCGGCTATGGGAATCCATATTTGGACTCCTTTGCCAAGCGGTACAATCGGAGTCAAATCGGGTGCGGTTATGTCGTCCATGGATGTTTTTAAAGTTACCGTCAAAGGAAAAGGGGGACACACCGGTTACCCCGACAGCGCCGTCGACCCGGTAATTTGTGCCACTGCAATTGTTCAACAGGTTCAGGCTATTCAGACCAGGTTTGTCAGTCCTATGAAACCGATCGCCCTTATGTTCGGAAGGATTGCCGGGGGTACAAAAAACAATATTATTCCCGACAGTGTCGAATTGGAGGGGACAATAAGGTATCTATACGCCACAAAACCGGGCTCTTACGATAACCCTACCGATAAGTTTAAAAAGTTGGTAAGTGATATAGCTACCGGATACGGCTGCAGTGTTGAATTTGAGTTTAGTCATGAAAATGATGCGGTAATCAACGACTCTATTATGACTGCTTTGGCTTTTGAGAGTGCAAAGAAGATTGTTGGAGAGCAAAATATCATAGAACATGCCTCAATGGCCTGTGAAGATTTTGCCGCATTTGGTGAGAATGTTCCGGCTGTGTTTGCTTTTATCGGCACTGCCAATGAGAAGGCAAAAAGCACCTATCCTCACCACAACCCTAAATTCACCGTCGATGAAGAGACTCTACCCATAGGGGTACAATATTTAGTTGAAGCCGCACTGACTTATTTTTCAAAAAGTAAAAAATAATGTTAAGTGTGCCGATAAAGATGATTTAGACATAAATCATCAAAATTTGATGATCATACGGGCAGAGGTTAATCCGTATGAATTTTAGGAGGGTTTTATGAAAAAAGGTATTTTAGTATTGGCGTTGATTGTGGCGTTGCTGCTACCAACAGCCACCCTTTTTGCTCAGGGACAAAAAGGGGCTCCTGCCGCTAGTGGTGTCTACAATGTAAAGATGCCGACAGCCGAAGTTGAAGGGGATCCAATGACCGTTTGGGCTAACGATTTTTCTGCCTATATGAAATCGGCAACCGACGGTAAGTTTAACATTGAGGTTTTCCCCTACGGAACACTCGGAGAAAACGATGACATCGTAGAACAATGTCAGCTAGGAATTGTTGAATTCACTTTTGCAGACTATGGTTGGATCAGTGCATTTGTCGATTTAGCCAACGTATTGGCTTTGCACTACATTTGGCCTTATGAAAGACTTCCCGAAGTACTTCAATGGGTAGTTAAAAACGGTGATTCATACAAAATCATTAAAGAGGCTTTTATCAGACAGGGACTCTATCCGCTCGGAATCCTTTTTGAAGGATGGCAGTGGATGACAAGTAAAAAGCCCATTAAAGAGCTGAGTGACCTCAAAGGGTTAAAAACACGGGTAATGGGTTCTGTTATGTTGACCCGCGACTACATGGCTTACGATATCGTTCCGACCCCGTTGGCTTACGGTGAAATTTACAGCGCTTTATCAACAGGGTTGTTGGATGCTCAGAGCCAACCGATGTTTGCTAACTGGTCAATGGGTTTCTATGAAGTTGCCAGCCACTTCGTACAACTTTGGGCCGAGCCTTTCTTGGGACTCCCCACCGTTAACTACGATTTCTGGATGAGCTTACCTCAAGAGTATAAAAACTTAATTGAAAACTGGTGGCTTGACAAAATCGTCAGTTCGGAAGCTTGGGTAAATTCCAATAACGATCAACTGAAAGCCAATATTATCAGAGAGAGACCAAATACAACATTCTATGAAATGAACGATTCACAGATGGCTCAGCTGCGCAAATTAGCAGAAGAGAAAGTATGGTCTAAATGGCACGAAGTTGGTGGAACCGGTTCTCAGGAATTATTGGCATCTCTCCTTAAAGATGTAGAGAATGCTAAAAAATCTCTTGGAATCAAATAACCAAGATTTAAAAAGAGTGTTTCCCGTTGTATTACGGGAAACCTCTGTTAAAAATCCCATAAAGGTTAAAGATTATGAGTAAATTACAAACGGACAAGAAAGATGAGTCAACCCTAATGCGATTAGGGCATATCTTAGCCCGTGTGTTGGATGGATTTGAAGTTACTGTCCTATCTGTGGGAACGGCTTTATTGGCAGTTTTAACTATTGTTAACGTATTTGCTAGAAATATCAGTAAAAGTATCTATTATGCAGAAGAACTTTCTATTTTATTTGTTATTTTAATTACTTTTACAGGAACCAGTTATGCAGCCAGAAAAGCCCGTCATATACGCATGGGTGCAGTTTTAGAATTGTTACCGTCCAAAATAGAAAAAGTGTTGGTAATTATTATCAGTATTGTAAGCGGAATCGTAATGTTGATATTAGCTTATTATGCCTTTGATTATGTTAAAACACTTAGATTTAGAGGGACAAAAACACAGGCATTGGGAGCACCCTATTGGACTTTCCTAATCATAGCTCCTATTACATTGTTTATAACAGCTGTTCAGTTTTTCAGAACAGTTATTAAAAATTTCCATGAAAAAGAAGTGTGGCTCTCTCCCGAACAACAGAGCGAATTTGAGGATGAGGCTGTAATGACCGAGAAAGTTATAGCCGAAGCCGGCGGACCCGAGTGGAAAGCGAAGGAGAGTAAGTAATGGGTATAGTAGGACTATTTATGGTTGCGATGCTGATGATGGGCTTTCCTTTTGTGATAACCCTTTTGGCACCGCTGTTGGTTTATTTGAATATTAATCTGCCTAATGTCAATCCTCAGATTGTAATTCAGCAGATGATTAACGGATTTGCGGTTCCCTCTTTGGTTACCGTACCGATGTTTATCTTAGCAGCAGAAATAATGACCAGCGGAAACGCTGCAAAACGGTTAGTTGAGATGATCAGAGTGTTTGTCGGACACATTCCCGGAGGGATTGCAATAACGACGAACGCTGCCTGTACCCTCTTTGGAGCCGTCTCCGGCTCAACTCAGGCAACAGTTGCCGCTATCGGCGGAACTATGAGACCGATGCTTTTAAAAGCTGGTTATTCCAGTTCTTGGTCGTTGGCTCTGATAATCAATGCCAGTGACATTGCTTTGTTGATACCCCCTTCAATTGGATTTATCGTTTACGGGGTAGTTACCGGAACTTCAATCGGAAAACTTTTCTTAGCCGGAATAGGGCCCGGATTATTAATATTTGTCCTTTTCTCTATTTATTCCTTTGTTCATGCAAAAATCACAAAAATTGCAATTTTAGAAAAAGCAACCAGAACAGAACAAAAGAAAGCATTTATTGACGGACTTCCGGTTTTAGGATTTCCTATTCTTATTATCGGCGGAATCTACAGCGGCTTATTCAGCCCGACTGAAGCTGCGGCAGCCGGTGTGTTTTACGCATTGATTTTAGAAACTGTTCTCTATAGAACAATGACTTGGAAAAAATTCATTACATTACTGTTAAATACCGGAATCGTAACCGGCGTTGTATTTATTCTTGTCGGGGCAGGGCAGGTCTTCTCTTGGACAATCAGTTTCTTGAGGATTCCTCAAACTGTTATGCCTGCAATTATCGGAACAAACCCAACTCAGTTACAGTTAATCATAGTTGTCGTAATTGCCTACTTTGTAGCTTGTATGTTTGTAGATCCCATTGTTGCCATCTATGTTTTAAGTCCTATTTTCCAACCTTACGTAGTTTTAACAGGAATTGATCACGTATTTTTGGGAACATTAATCGTATTACAGGCAGCCATCGGTTCGGCAACACCACCTTTCGGGTGCGATATCTTTACAGCCCAGCTGATCTTCAGGCGCCCTTATTTTGAGGTTATAAGAAAAATAGCACCGTTTATCGCCTTGTTGGTACTTGCTACGATTCTGATAATTATTTTCCCCGATATTGCCTTATTTATTCCAAGAGTTGCGGGAATTTAAGGGAGCCTTATGCGCTATTTTGTTAAAGGGAGACAGGTGAGTTACGGGCAACCTATAGGGATACTCCTTTTGGAGAATTTTGTCCCTTATGTGCCCGGCGATACTGCCAATGCAACAACTTACCGTTATCCGGTTCGCTTCCAAAGAGTGAAAGGATTATCGGTAGAAAAAATTTTCAGCCACGATAAAAGTATGTACGATGCGGTTAAAGAGGCGGCGTTGCAGTTAAAAGAAGAGGGAGTAAGAGCCATTACTGCCGATTGTGGTTTTATGGCTCTCTTCCAAGAACAGTTGAGTGAAGAGTTGGAGATTCCCGTTTTTCTCTCCAGTTTGTTGCAGCTGCCGTTTATGGGCCATATTGTCGGCAGATCAAATTCTTTGGGTATAGTGACAGCCAACAGTAAATCATTGGTCGATGAGCTGCTTATTGCCAGTGGCGTCGATGAAAATCTGAAAAAAAGGTTAAAGATAATCGGTTTAGAGGATGATGAACATTTTTATCAGGCGGTTTTTGAAGAAAGGGGGATGTTAGACACCTCTTTGGTTGAGAAAGCAGTTGTCCAAAGGGCGATAACATTAGTTGAACAAAATAGAGACCTTAAAGCAATTTTATTGGAGTGTAGCATGTTGCCTCCCTATGGTTTGGCCGTACAGGAGGCAACGGGGTTACCTGTTTTTGATTATGTAACAATGATTGATTATGTCTATAGCAGCGTAGTGAAACACAATTACCATGGGTATATGTAAAAATTTAAGGAGGTTCTCATGGCCAGCGTATTTAAAAAAGAGGAGTATTTAGAACGAATTGTCAAAACAAAAAAAGCTATGGAGGAGAAAGGTCTAGATCTTCTGGTGGTCGTAGACCCTGCTAATATGAACTACCTCATCGGCTACGACGGGTGGTCCTTTTATGTTCATCAAGCCTTATTGGTGGCTCTCGATAAAGAGCAACCTATTTGGATTGGAAGAGGTATGGATGCCAATGGGTGTCGTATAACCAGCTTCCTTAAAGATGAAAATATTTTTGCATATGCCGATGATTATGTCCAATCGTTGGTAAAGCACCCAATGGACTTTGTTTCCGATATAATAAAAAAATATGGGTGGGAGAACAAAAAGATAGGTCTTGAGATGGATCAATATTATTTTACCGCTCAAGCCTATGTCAGTTTAACAAAAAATCTTCCCAACGCAACATTCAAAGATGCCACTTCGTTGGTTAACTGGGTGAGAGTAATAAAATCACCCGCTGAATTGGAGTTTATGAGAAGGGCAGGCAAAGTTGCCGTCAGAGTCATAGAGGCAGCCAGAGACAATATAAAAGCCGGTGTCAGAGAATGTGATGCCGCTGCTGCCATCGTTCACGCCCAATACTCAGGAACAAAACAATACGGTGGTGATTACCCCTCCATAGTTCCTCTTATAATGGCCGGTGAAGCAACAAAAACTCCCCACCTTACCTGGAGCGACGACCCCTTTAAGAAAGATGAAGCTGTTTTATTGGAGCTCAGCGGAGTTTACAAACACTACCATTGCCCGGTTGCAAGGACAATTTTTTTGGGTGAAAAAGCTCCAAAATTGATGACCGATACCGCCAAAGTGGTTATAGAGGGATTAAAAGAGACACTCGCTTTTATTAAACCGGGAGTGACTGCCGAAGAGGTGGAGGCGAAGTGGAGAGCTGCAATTGCCCACTCCAATGTTGTTAAAGAGGCCCGTTTGGGTTACTCAATCGGAGTAAATTATCCACCCGATTGGGGAGAGCACACCATCAGTTTCCGACCCGGTGATAAAACGGTTCTTAAGCCGAATATGGCTGCTCACTTGATCCCGGGAATTTGGTACGACGACGTAGGTTTTGAGATTGATGCCTCTTTTCAGATTACCGAAAACGGAATAGAGCACTTCTTCGAGTTCCCCTACGAAATTATGTATAATAAATAGAGTTATGAATACGAACTTACCAAACATAAAAGATGTTTATGAAGCGGCAGGACGTATTTACTCAATTGTTTATAAAACACCTGTCGTTGAAGCGCCCCAGTTAGCAAAAATTTCTGGGGCTGCTTTTGTTGGCTTAAAATTGGAATTGCTTCAACCAACCGGCTCCTTTAAAGTCAGGGGGGCAACCAATACTATATTGTCCCTTTCTCAAGAGGAGAAAAAGAGGGGAGTAATCACTTTCTCAACGGGCAACCACGGAAAAGCAGTTAGCTATGTTGCAAACAAAGTCAAAATTCCCTCTTACGTGTGTCTTTCAAACAGGGTTCCCAAATACAGGGTAGAGGCAATCAAAGAGCTGGGAGGAACTCCTGTAATTTACGGTAAAAGCCAAGACGAAGCTGAGGATTATTATCTGAGGCTCAAAGAGGAACACGGCTATGTTGCCGTTGTCCCTTTTGACGATAAAAGGGTTGTCAGTGGCCAGGGAACTATCGCTTTGGAGATTATGGAACAGGTTAAAGAGGTCGATACTCTTTTGGTACCCCTTTCAGGCGGAGGCTTGTTGGGGGGCATAGCGATGACTGTTAAGGCAATTAAACCATCGATTAAAGTTGTCGGTGTTTCGATTGTCCGTTCTCCTGCAATGCTGGAGAGTCTTAAAATCGGAAAACCTGCCGATATAGAAGAACAGGACAGTCTGGCCGATTCTCTTCTTGGGGGGATAGGGCGGATAAACAATTACACAATGGAGTTGATAAAAGAGAATGTCGATGAGCATATTCTTGTCGATGAACAGGAGATAGAAGAGGGGATGCGCTACCTTTTTTACAACCATGGATTGGTTGCGGAAGGGGCTGCCAGTGTCTCTGTAGCTGCTTTATTGAGTGGCAAAATAGATGTAAGAGGAAAGAGTGTCGTAATGCCTCTAACCGGGAGAAATGTTGATAGAGAGATCTATTTTTCAGTTGTACAAAAAGGAGAAAAGTGATGGGTAGCGGTATCGTTGTTTTATCGGAACAGCAATTAAGAGAATTTGTGAAGTTAGATTTAGAAGTGATAGAGAAAGTTGAGATAGGCTTTAAAGAACTGGCTGCTGGAAATGCCCTTGTACCGCCTATCATGATGCTCCCTGTCCATGAAAAAAACGGGGAAGTCGATATTAAAAGTGCCTTTATTAAAGGGTTGCCCAGTATGGCAATAAAAATTGCCTCGGGTTTTTTCCAGAATCCCGATATAGGGCTCCCTTCTCAAAGCGGACAGATGTTGGTAGTAAGTGCCGAAACCGGTTTTTTAGAGGCTGTCTTATTGGATAACGGATACCTCACACAGGTTCGTACTGCTGCTGCAGGAGCCATTGCCGCAAAATATTTAGCCCCTGACGGTGTCGATACTGTGGGAGTTGTCGGTTGTGGTGTTCAAGCCCGTTACCAAGCCGAAGCTCTTATGCTTGTCAAACCTTATAAAAAATTGTTGACATACAGTATAGACACTCCCGAAAGGAAAAAGGACTTTGTCGAAGATATGAGAAAAAAACTGGGCATTGAAGTTCAGAATATCGAAAACGGCAAAGAGATGGTAAGTCAGTGCGGCATCGTCGTGACAACCACCCCATCAAGAAAAGCCTACTTTGAAGCCGATTGGGTTCACCCCGGCTTGCATATAACCAGCATGGGCAGCGATGCCGAAGATAAACAGGAACTCAAAGGGGAGGTCTTCTCCAAAGCCGATGTAATTGTCTGCGACTTAAGAGCCCAAAGTTTCCGCCTCGGAGAACTCAGAGGAGCCAAAGAGGAGGGCTTTGTTACCGATAAGACACCGGTGGTCGAAATCGGTGAAGTTATTGCTTCAGGCAAGAGTTTGAGAAAGAGTAGGGACCAGGTGACAATCTGTGATTTGACCGGAGTCGGTGTCCAAGATACGATGATAGCCTTAATGGCATATGAAATTGCAAAAAAAGAGAACGCCGGAATTGTTGTTCCCCGCTCTTAAGGAGAGGTTTTAAGATGAAAAAACTCCCATTTACAAAAGAAGAGTACAAAAGAAGGGTAGATTTAGTTAAAGAGAAAATGGACCATCGGGGCATTGAGCTTATGATGATAATGGATCCCAGCCATATGAGTTATCTGACAGGCTACGACGGATGGTCTTTTTATGTCCATCAAGGGGTTATTATCGACTTAAAAGACCCGGAGCTTATTTGGTTTGGGCGGATGCAAGACTCCAATGGTGCAAGGATGACAACATATCTGAGCGATGACCATATCTTTGGCTACAAAGATGAGTATGTCCAAAGCCGCTATATCCACACCGGTGAATTTATAGCAACGCTGCTTAAGGGCAAAGGCTCCACGTTGGCAGTTGAGATGGACGGCTATTGGTTCAACCCCAAAATGTTGGCAACATTGCAAAGAGAACTTCCTTCAGTGAAAATTGTCGATGCCGAAAATATAGTCGGCTGGGTTAAAACCATAAAAAGTGCATCAGAAATCGAATACATCCGTCAAGCCGGTGCAATAACAAAGATAGCAATGGATTTGGCTGTTAACACCATTGGTGAGGGGGTGTGGGAAAAAGAGGTTGCCGCATTGGTAATTGCTTCCCAAATCAGAGGGACCGAGACTTATGGTGGGGATTCTCCCGCAATATTTCCGATAATTCCCAGTGAAAAAAGAACCTCCACGGCCCACTTAACATTCCACAGCGAACGTAAATACCAAAAAAATGATGTTGTTTTACTTGAACTTGGGTCTGCCAGACACCACTACCATGCTCCCTTATCCCGCACTGTTTTTATCGGCGAACCCCCTAAAGATCTACAGCATGTCTCGGATGTTGTTGTCAACGGACTACAGAAAACTTTAAAAGGAATAGGGCCGGGAATGGCAGCCGAAGATGTTGAAGCCTTATGGCGCTCCTGTTTAGTGGGTACCGGAGTCGAAAAACCATCAAGGGTAGGTTATTCGTTTGGACTCTCTTTTGTTCCCGATTGGGGAGAAAGAACAGTAAGTTTACGAGTTGGCGATAAAACAATCTTAAAACCGGGAATGACAATTCACTTTATGCCGGGTATTTGGTTGGATACTTACGGTTTTGAGTGCAGCGAACCATTTTTAGTAACTGAAAGCGGGTGTGAGAAATTTATCGAATATCCCGAAAAATTGTTTGTGAAATAGGAATTAGGTATTATGGGAAAAGTTAAAGAGTTATGGGTTAATAAATTCGGCGGAACATCATTGGCAAATGCAGCTCAAATAATGAAAGTCAGAGAGATTGTTTTTGCTGATGAGAGAAGAAAAGTCGTTGTGGTTTCTGCCCCAGGCAAAGAGCACAAAGAGGATACAAAAGTAACCGATTTACTCCTTAACTGCCACCGTTTGATAGATCAAGGCGGCTCTTTTGATCCGCTTTTTGAGATTGTCAGAAAGCGGGTTTTAACAATTGCACGAGATCTGAATGCCGACAATAAAAAAATTGAGGGCGAATTGGATAAAATCTATATTCGTCTGAAAACCGAAAAGAGTCCCGATTATGCTGCCAGCCGAGGTGAGTATTTAAATGCCTTAATGATTGCCCAAAATTTTGAGGCTACTTTTATCGATGCCGCTGAGATTATTTTCTTAACAAAAGAGGGGCATGCCGATGAAAAGAGTTACGATAAAATTAAAGAGCGATTGGAAGGTATCGAGGGCAGAATTGTTGTTCCGGGGTTTTATGGAACAGGCCCAAACGGAGAAATAAAAACCTTCAGCCGCGGCGGCTCGGATATCAGCGGATCCCTTTTAGCAAAAGCACTCGGTGCCTCTCTGTATGAAAATTGGACAGATGTATCGGGAGTCTATGTGGCTGACCCAAGGGTCGCACTCAATGCCACAGCGGTTAAATTCATGACTTACAGAGAGATCAGAGAGCTTGCCACAATAGGAGCCAGCGTTTTACACGAAGATGCAATCACGCCGCTAAAAAGTGCAAATATTCCGCTGAACGTTAAAAATACAAACGACCCTCTGGCAGCTGGAACGATGATTGTACAACAGCGAGACACCTCGATTGAACATCTTGTCGGTGTGTCAGGCAAAAAACCTTACCGAAAGATTGTCTGTGAAAAATATATGCTTATGCGCAACCTAAGCGCTAAAGAGGCAATTACCGCTTACCTTAGAGAGAACGGTTATCTTTGGGAGATTGAACTTGAGAGTTTTGATACCATCACCTACTATGTTCACGGCACACTCAAAGAAAGTGATACAGAGGCAATAAAAACTAATTTATTGCGGTTTGTTGACATCTGCGAAGTGTCAGAAGAGTTAGTCTTAATAGGCCTAGTTGGTGAAGCTATAGAGGCTGAGAGAAATTTAATTTCTAAAATCAGTGAAAGGATTGACTCTAAGTTTGAAATTATAAGCAGCGTTTCACCAATCAAGATGCTTTTAGTCTTTGCTCTGAAAGAGTATGAGAGGGCTTTAAACACTCTGGTTGACATTGTGGTAGGTAAATAAGAACAGCTCTTTTACTGTACAACAACTCTTATTTTAGCTATTATTAGTCTCGGAGGTTGAGCATGGAACGTTTGTCAACAACATATCTAGGACTGAATTTAAAAAACCCAATCATAGTTGGTAGTTCTCCCCTTACTTCTTCTTTAGATAAGCTTAAAAAATGTGAAGACAGTGGGGCTGCCGCGGTAGTCGTAAAGTCGATATTCGAAGAACAAATAGACCACGACGCAGCTAATGTGATTAAAGAGAGTGAAGGCTTTATTTCTCATGTAGATGGGGAAGACTTTTTGCAACAGGTCTCTAAAAACTACTATTTGGATAACTATCTCTCTTTGGTTGAGCAGGCCTCCAAAGCATTGGATATCCCGGTTATTGCCAGTATCAACTGTCAAAAAAGCGGTTCCTGGCTCGACTACGTCTCAAGGTTTGAAGAAGTCGGAGCAGATGCTCTTGAACTTAACTACTATATATTGCCTTCCGACTTTAAAAGAAGTTCCTCAGAGATTGAAGAGGAGTATCTCTCTGTAGTCAAAGCAACAAGAGCAAAAACAAAACTGCCGCTTTCCATAAAAATGGGAGACCACTTTACCGCTTTGGCAAATATCGTTAAAGAGTTTGATAAAATAGGGGTAAACGGATTGGTGTTGTTTAACCGGTTCTACCAGCCCGATATAGATATCGAAAAACTGGAGACAAAAGCCTCCATAGTACTGAGCAATCCAAACGATTATCCGATTGCTTTACAGTGGACTGCCCTTTTATCGGCTTATCTTAATTGTGATATCTGTTCCTCCACCGGAATCCATTCAGCCGACACTCTGATAAAAATGCTACTTGCCGGTGCTAAAACCGTTCAGCTGTGTTCTGTTATAATGAAAAAAGGGCATAAAGTAATAAATGAAATGAACAGTGCCCTCTTGGAGTGGATGGATCGCCATAACGCCCAAGACTTTGTCGATTTTAGGGGCAAACTTGCCCATAAAAGGATTGAAGACCCCTCCCAATGGGAGAGGGCTCAATACATGAAATCGCTAAATGTGGAGTTTTGACAAATGGATAAGTCTGAGTATAGGGATATAGCACCTTATGAAGGCCAAGATGTATTAGATGCAATTGCCCGGATTAAAGCATTCCCTAAATTTATAAGCAACTTAGCCGAAGTACTTTATTCCGGTAATTACATTAAAACCAAGTGGAAGGGGCACAAGATGAAAGAGGTTATTCCCCCCCTTCTTGACCAGGTTACTTCATACAGCGACTTTCAGAAACTTATAACCGCCGGAATACTGCTACCGACAGTTGAAAGCTCATCAATGAACAGTTTCACCTTCAGCGGTCAGGAGAACCTTGAAAAAGATAAGCCGTATCTTTTTATAAGCAACCACCGCGATATTGTTTTAGATTGTGCCTTGTTAGATTATGCTTTAATGAAAAATGAGATGGCATTCTGTGAAATGGCTATCGGGGATAACCTGTTGGTAAATCAATTTACCACAGATCTGTTTAAACTCAACGGAGGTGTTACAGTCAAACGAAACCTCCCTATGAGAGAACAGTATCAGGAGTCTCTGAGACTTTCACGCTACTTTGTGCAACTCATTACAAAAGACAAAACATCCATTTGGGTTGCCCAAAAAAGCGGCCGAGCTAAAGACGGGATTGATAAAACAAATTCGGCAATTATAAAAATGCTCTATTTAGCCTACAAGCATACCGGAATTAAATTTAATGAACTGATTAAAATCTGTAACATAGTGCCGGTGGCCATAAGCTATCAATACGACCCTAACGATATCAACAAAGGGCGCGAAGAGGTCTCTAAAAGGCTCCACGGTACCTATACAAAGAAGAAATATGAAGACCTAATCAACATGTTAAGGGGACTGAGAAGATACAAAGGAAATGTCCACCTCCATTTTGGCAAACAATTGAATGAAGATTACGATGATGCCGAAGAAGTTGCCTTAGAAATTGACCGACAGATTCATATTAATTATAAACTGTGGGATACAAACTATTTTGCTTACGATTTACTGCAGGGACCAACAAGATTTACCGATAATTACCGCTCACTGAATACCAAAAAGTTTTTAGACCGCTACAAAGGACTATCCGAACCGGTTAAGCAGACGGTCTTAAGAACTTATGCCAACCCTGTTGTTATGCAACTTGAAGCCCTTGGATTGTAATGAAAAAACTATTGGTACCGATTATTCTCTCTCTGGTTTTTGTTTCTGGTTGCCAAAGGGAGAACATTGAAATAGAGAACCTCACTCTATCCCCGAGTGTGACAGTTACATACAACAAAGAGGGCAATTTTTCAACAATCAACAGTGGTTTAGTCTTTTCTCTCTACTCTGAAAATCTTAATTCGGATAAAGAGTATCTGGTTGTGCTAAAGAGCCCTTCATCTCTCTATAAATGGGAGTTCAATCTTAGACCGACTGCAATCAGCAATCTTAAAGTATTGTTTAAAAGTGACCTTCTTTTTCCCACTGAAATAGAAGAGGGACTCTATTTAGTGGAGCTCTTTTCTCAAGATGGGGGTAAAATTGAGTACTCTTATAATCTTAATATTCCAAACAGGTATAATACCCTGTCAGATGAAGCAGCCATGGCAACAGCAGAAAACTTCGATGAGAGTTGGCTTTTACAACTTTTAGACAAAGATGGCAATTTAGTTACGGATGAGTCTGAAGCTTACTGGAAAGTTGCTAAAAGATTTGACGATCAAAGTGCAATTATGCTAATTGTTCGCTTTCAGCTTTAGAGAGTTCTTCCGACACTTTTTAAAAGAGAATCTTTTGTAATCTCGACAACAAACAATCGTCCGTGGGGACATACAGGGCGCTCCAACTCAAAAACCTTTTTAATTAAGTGCTCGGCAGTTGTCGTATCGATATTATCGCCGTCTTTTATTGCATCATGGCATGCTATTGAAGAGTAGAGTCGCTTTTCAAGTTCCGACAAATCGGTTACGGCAG
>JBAYOE010000017.1:0-14044 GCA_041678405.1 Sphaerochaetaceae bacterium
TTAGTTACTTTAACCAACAGTTCATTCTCTTTTGTAGATGAGCCGCCGGCAATGTAGGTTCTGGCCGAGTCGCTGAAATAACCGTTTAAATCGATTCCCAAATCAATACTGACTAAATCACCTTTCTTTAAAACTTTATTACTGGGAATCCCGTGGATAACCTCTTCATTGACGCTTACGCAAGTGGCAGCCGGAAATCCCATATAATTTAAAAAGGCCGGTCTTCCTTTATGCTTTACAATATAAGAGTGACAATATTTATCGATCTCTTTAGTACTCATTCCGACTTCAATAAAATTATCGAGGGTATCCAAAAGTTGAGCCAACAACCTACACGAGTCCCCGATATATTTTATTTGTTCAGGTGTTTTTAGTGTTATCATTTAACTCTTTTTGCATGGAATCTAAAATTCCGTTGATGAATTTATAATTCATCTGACGACTATACTCTTGTGACAACCGAATTGCTTCAGTTATTACAACCTTTTGATGAACATTTTTCATGTATAAAAGCGAAAAGACACTGATTCTTAAAATGTTGCGGTCAATTAAATCAATCTTATCGATAGGCCTATTTATTGAGTATTGACTGATAAGATTATCAATCTCCTCTAAGTGCTCAAGTGTTCCTACAACTAAAAATCGGGCGAACAGTTTGGTTTGGTCATCAATCTTTGTTAATTCTTCCTCACTGATAGTCGAAAAATCTTTAAACTCGTACCCTATTTTAAGTTCTTTATTAAAATCCAGAGCGTACAAAGTAGAAAAAGCTATCTCTCTGGCATGGTGACGACTTCTCAATTAAAGCTCCTCACTGATTAAGATTTTGACCTCCGCCTCATTTCTCAGTTGTGTTACCAGTTTTTCAATAGCCCTAAGATAGGCGACCTGTTTTGACCTGCTGATTAATGTCTGTTCAATATATTGGTAAACAGTCATCCTTGAATCAGGATTTATGTAATCATTGAGTCCCAAAAGTTTGGCCTCTGTATGTGTAGTAACTTTTACGATGTGATAACCTCCGTTAGACTCCAAAACTCCCGAAGGTTTACCTAACGATAAGGTGAAAACCTCATCAAAAAATTGGGGACCGAGATAAGAGCGCATATCGGAATCATCATAAGCCAACCACCCTATGTCTCCCCCCTTATCCTTTGAATCTTTATCTTTTGAGTATCTGGGAACCAACTCTTCAAAAGTGTATGTTCCGTATTTTATCCAGCGAGCCAATTGGTCCATCTGTTTTTTAGCTTCGGCCTTATCGGAGTCGTCATCAAAAGGGATAAATATGTGACTGATTCTCACTAATTCTGGGTTCATAAAAGCAGAACGATTTGTTCTAAAAAAGTCGTTAATCTCTTTATCGGTGGGGTTATTGTACTCTTCTAAAGCAGAAGCCATTTTACCTCTTACGTACAAATCAACGATAGCCGACTCTTTAAGACTTTTCCTAAATTCTTCTAAACCGATACCGTAAGAATTTTTGATTACCTGTTCAAATTGAAGATCAGTTATTTTCTGGCCGATCTGTTCTTCCACATAAGACCTTTGTTGGCGTAAAAGCTGATCCAACTGAGAATCTTTAATGGTATAGCCGTCTCTTTCTGCCCCCTGAAGAACCAGTTCATCATTAATTAAAACATCGAGAACGTCTGAGCGGGTAATTATTTCTGATGAGCCGGCTTCAATTGCTTCTGCTTGGTATTGTCTCTGTTTTTCATTTAATTCTGTGTTGGTAATAATGCGGTTTCTGATTAAATTAACGGTGGCTGCCGGAGAACTGATAACATCGGCAAAGAGAGAGCCAAAGGGTAACAAGATTAAAATAGTCAGAACCAGAATTATTTTGTTTTTCATTTTGTTTTTACTCCGTTTTTGAGATAACTAAATTTTTACCAATTTCTTTAGCGCTAATCTCATCTTTTAATACTTCAGAGAATGTTATTAACATCCCCTCTTTTTCCATTATTTTCATAATGGACTGCAAAGTTTTGTTTTCTCCAAAAACTCTTTTAGTGGTAAAAGCAAAAGAACGTCTTCCCGCAACAATGTTATTTTGTTTTAGAAATTGTTCTAAAAGGGGATCATCTTTTTTCCCGAATAGAGGGATATTCGAACTGCCGACGGCAACATAATCATAAAAAGAAGTCAACTTTTCTTTCTCTTTTGAGATATCGAAAAAATCGACTGAATTATTTGCAGCCTCTAACCCTTTGATAAAGGCAGAGACAATTTTCAAATCCTTATCTGAAGAGGTACCTTTTGAGAAAATAACACAAATCCTCATTTGAGTTCCTTAAAGCAAGAAGAGAAATACTCTAATATTGCCTTCAAAATCTATTCAGATTTCCACCAGTCGGTAACTTGTTCAGTTGTTTCTATTTTAACAGAATCTAAAATAGAGTCACCGGTTGAGTGGCTTTTATTAATAACTGCCAACAAAATAGCAAGAATTAAAAAAGAGGCTCCTAAAATAGCGGTAACACGGTTGAGAACATTTGCTCCTTGGCTTCCGAAAGCAGAATCGCTTCCTCCACCGAAAATACCGCCTAAGCCGGTTCCCCCTTCGCTTTGAATAGCTACAACAAAAATTAGCAAAAGAGAGGCAATTACAAAAATAATCAAAAAAATGATTCCGATAACACCCATTGTGATCTCCAATTTACTCTTTATAACATACAATCGGCGCAAACTGCTCAACACTCAGAGAAGCCCCACCAACAAGCGCACCATCAATGTGTTCCATAGCCATAAGCTCTTTAATATTCGATGGTTTTACTGAACCACCATACTGTATTATTGTCGATTCTGCAACACTGTTACCGTAGAGGTTTTTCAAAACACTTCTTATAAAAGCATGGGCGTTATTGGCATCTTCACCTGTGGCAGTTTTTCCTGTCCCGATTGCCCAAACAGGTTCATAGGCAATAATTACCTTCTCCATTTGTTTTTCTCCGACCCCTTTCAATCCTTCAGTAACCTGTCTCTTTAAAACAGTTTCTAAAGCCCCTTTCTCCCGCTCCTCTAAAGTTTCTCCGACACACATAATAACTTCCATATTGTTTTCTAAGGCAGCTAGAACTTTTTTATTAATCAATGCGTCATCTTCGTTGTAGATACTGCGTCTTTCAGAGTGGCCCAGGATAACAATATTAACACCGTTGCTTTTAAGCATATCTGCCGAAATTTCACCGGTATAGGCACCTGAGGGGTTTTCGTTCATGTTTTGGGCTCCGACCTCAATGTTTGTCCCTTTAACAGCCTCCACAACGGCACCGATGGTGGTAAAAGGAGGCGCTACAACAACTCTGACATCGACATGTTTGACCTCTTTGGCCAACTCTGCTACCAGTAGTTTCCCCTCTGTCGCATTCAAATTCATTTTCCAGTTTCCGGCAATACATACTTTTCTCATTCTATCTCTCCAGTGCCCTTATACCGGGCAGTATTTTCCCTTCAAGAAACTCCAAAGAAGCACCTCCACCGGTTGAGACATGGCTTATTTTATCGGCAAGATTAAACTTGTTGATAGCGGCGACACTGTCTCCTCCGCCTACAATCGTAACGGCAGAACTGTCACTGACGGCAATGGCTACCTCTTTGGTTCCGTTGGCAAAATTATCAAACTCAAAAACACCCATAGGGCCGTTCCAAATAATAGTTTTTGCACTTTTTATGGCTTCTTTTATTAAAGCAACGGTTTTAGGTCCGATGTCCATACCAATCATGTCATCCGGTAAATCGATTTTATCTATCACTACGGGTTGGGCATTTTCACTGAACTCTGATGCAGCAATATGGTCTATCGGTAAAATAACTCTGATATTCTCTTTTTCGGCAGCTTTTAAAAACTCAACGGCTGTTTGCAGATATTCGCTCTCAAGCAACGATTTTCCAATTTTGTAGTTTTGAGCTGCTAAAAATGTGTATGCCATTGCTCCGCCGATAACTATTGTACTGCTTTTTTTTGCCAAAGATTTCAATACTGTTATTTTTGAGGAGACTTTTGCTCCCCCGATTATGGCAACAAAAGGTTGTTCGGGGTTCTCTAAAAGAGGAGCCAAATAATTGACCTCTTTTTCAATCAGGAATCCGGCAACCGAAGGGAGGTAGTGACTTATTCCCTCTGTTGAGGCGTGGGCACGGTGGGCTGTTCCAAAAGCATCATTGACAAAAATATCGCCATAGGAGGCCAATGTCTTTGCGAATGATTCATCGTTAGCCTCTTCCTCTTTATAGAACCTGACATTTTCCAAAAGGAGAATCTGAGTGGCTTTTAAATTATTGACCTGCTGTTGTACTTCATCACCTATAACATCAGAGGCAAGGATGACCTTTCTGTTTAACAACTCTTCCAATCTTTTGGCAATGGGCTTAAGAGAAAAAGAGAGGTCTTTTTTCCCTTTGGGTCGGCCCAAGTGGCTCATTAAGACCAAACTGGTACCCTCACACTCTAATATATAGTTTATTGTCGGCAGGGCACTTACTATTCTTGTGTCGTCGGTAACTTTGCCATCTTTAATCGGAACGTTAAAATCAACTCGCATCACTACTTGTTTATTGGTAAAGTCTGTTTGTCTAACAGTCACTAATTCCATTTTACCTCCCTATTTGGAAGATGCGCACCTCTGTGGTGCGCATCAAGATCAAAAAGCAGTCTGATAATCTTAAGCCATCAACAGTTTTGCCAAGTCGACAACCCTGTTTGAATAACCCATTTCGTTATCGTACCAAGCTAATACCTTAAAGAATTTTGGTCCCATCTTCATGGTTAATTCGGCATCAAAAATCGAAGAGTGAGGATTGCCGATTACATCAGTTGAGACAATGGGATCTTCGGTATACTGTAAAATTCCTTTCAGAGAACCTTCTGCTGCTTCTTTGACGGCACTGTTTAACTCTTCTACTGTACAATCTTTTTCCAGCAATACCGTCAAATCGACAATTGACCCAGTCACAACAGGAACACGCATTGCTCCGCCGTTAAGCTTGCCTTTTAACGAAGGGATAACTTCACTTACGGCTCTGGCTGCTCCGGTGGTAGTTGGTATTATTGACTGAGCGGCGCTTCGGGCTCTTCTTAAATCCTTGTGGGGCTGGTCTAAAATAACCTGGTCGTTTGTATAGGCATGAACGGTTGTCATTAAACCACGCTCAATTCCAAATTTATCGGCAAGAACTTTAGCCAGCGGGGCCAGACAGTTGGTAGTACATGAAGCATTGGAAAAAGCGTCGTTGCTAAGATCCAAATCTTTGTCATTAACCCCTAAGACAATCGTCTGGTCGATTTTATCTTTTGCAGGAACAGTTAGAAGAACTTTTTTGGCTCCGGCTTTTATATGATCTTTATAGCCCCCTTTGGGACCTTCAGCGGTAGTGAATACTCCGGTAGATTCAATAACGACATCCACGTTAAGCTCTCTCCAAGGAAGGTTTGCGGGATTGCGCTCAGCATAGATTTTTATCTCTTTACCATCTATTACAATGGTATCCTCTTTGGCTTCTACACTTTTGGGATAAATTCCATAGGTAGAGTCGTATTTAAGCAAATGAGCTAAGGTCTTTGGGTCGGTTAGATCGTTAATTGCAACAATTTCGATGTCTCTGTCTTCAAATGCAATTTTAAAAACATTTCTTCCAATCCTACCAAACCCGTTAATGGCAATTCTCATTAAATAATCCTCCAATAGATAGGTATGTATCAAATAGTAATATAGCGAGTTAAGACAATGTGAGTCAATAAAACGGCTACTCTTTGGCCAAAGTTCTTGTAAAACTTCAAATTATGGCCGTTTAATTACGATTTTGACCCGATTAATTTTATGTCCGTCTATCTCTTGAACAACAAAATCTATGTTGTTATATTCAACTTTTTCTTGATTTTGGGGTATTCTACCGAACTGTTCGAAGACAAATCCCCCTAAAGTATCAAAATCATCTTCGGGAAGAGTTAAGTTTAATCTGTCATTAACATCATCGATTGCAGCTCGGGCATCAGACAGATAAATCCCCTCACCCATCTCGATGATTTCGTCATCTTCTTCATCATCAAACTCATCTTGGATATCGCCGACTATTACCTCTAAAATATCCTCCATACTGACAATTCCACTGACCCCACCATATTCGTCAATGGCAATAGCTATATGGACTTTCCGCTTCTTAAATTCTTTTAAAAGTTCATCCAAGCGCTTTGATTCCGGGACAAAATAGGGCTTACGCATAAACCTTTTTACTTCAAAAGAGTTTAGACCGGCATTTAATCTGATTAAATCTTTAACATAAAGAATGCCGATTACATTATCGATTGTATCGGTGTAAACCGGATAGCGGGAGTATCCCTCTTCGGCTATTAGAATTTTTAAATCGTCGTAAGTTATACTGTCATTTACAAAAACAACATCTATTCTTGGTACCATTACTTCACGAACCAAAGTTTCGCTTAATTCCTCAATCCCGTCGATCATATTTTTTCGTTCTTCAATATTGCTCATTTTATTAACCGAAGCAGATTCACCGTTTTTGCTAATCCAAGACTTCAATCTCTCTTTAAACTTCACTCACCAGACTCCTTTCTTACCAATGCCAACAATTGCTCCTGATAAATCAACATCTGTTCATCACTGTTGTTAGATTGGTGATCCCAACCTGTTAAATGTAATATTCCGTGGATTAAGAGTCGGATAAGTTCTTCCTCTAAATCAACAGAAAAATAGTTACTATTATCTTTTAAATCATCTACCGAAATAATTAAATCCCCCAAAAGTTCTTTTTGGCCAATTTGAAAATCTGACTGCTGCGAGAAAGAGAGAATATCGGTAGACTCGTCCTTGTTACGGTAGTCTCTGTTTAGCTCTTTGATGGTTTTACCGCTGACAAAAGAGAGCGACAGTTCACTCTCTGATCTTTTTAAAAGTGCTAAAATTTTTTTTACAATGACTTTAACCCGCTTCTCAGGGAATAGCTCTTTTGTCTCTTTTGTTTCGTAATAGATATCGAGAGTGCTCATTTTTCTGATTTTTGCTCCTGCTGCTGATTGGGATATTCAATCCTTTTGTGGTCTCTTCCGGTTAAAAATTGGACAAAAACAAAACTGATTGTATCCAAATCTGTAATGGACAGGCCGCTTGAGATTAATTGCTTACGCTCTATTTTACCCATGAATATCTGATTAACCAGTCTTTCATACTTTAACAGCGTTGGTTTGGCAATCGAGCGACTGGCAGCCTCTACTCCGTCTGCCAACATAACTATTGCAGCCTCCCTGCTTTGGGGAACTAAGCCGTTGTAAGCGTAATCTTGAGCCTCTACCACCGCAGAGGAACCTTCGGCTCTGGCCGCCTCTTCAGCCTCTTTTAGGAATATGGCGATGACATCGTTACCGTGGTGTTGTGCAACTATATCAATAACCTCTTGAGGTAAACGTGCCTCCCGAGCTTTTTCAATACCCACTTTTAAGTGGCTTTTAATTATGGCTACCGATAATGAGGCTTTTAAATCGTCATGTTTATTATTGCCCAACTGGTTTTCAATAAAATAATCGGCGTTCTCAATTTTGCCTATGTCGTGATACATAGCTCCGACTCTAGCCAGAAGCGGATCCGCTCCGATTGCCTCTGCCGCTCGGTGGGCCATCTCTGATACCTGCATTGAGTGGTTATAGGTTCCCACAGCCTGTTGGGAAAGTTTTGTCAGTGCAGGCAGATCGCTGTAAGCAAGTTCTCTTAATCTGAAGGGGGTCGGGAAGTTCCAAATCAACTCTAAAAGCGGTAGCAATACTGAGACTATTGCAAACGTAACTGAGATATTTATTATTAATATACCTATCGGAGAGGCAATATTAGCCAACCCATACCCGTTGAATAGGTTGTTGACTATTAAAATTACAACTGCCCAAACTATGGTAAAAGACCATTGAAAGAGCATATCTACCCGTTTTGTCACATACCGGATAAAATAGATTCCTCCGGCGGATACCCCAACGACAAAAAACAGGGTACTTATAGTTGCTTGGGGTAACAGAAGCCCATAAGAGCCCAACAGTAGTGCCGTAATTATTCCGCACCGTTTTAGATTTGTGACAAGAACGAGCACTATCGGGGCAACAAAGAGCGGGAGAAATGGTTCGTTACTGATTTTAGTGAAGTTGGCAGTCCCTTTCAGTACCAAAAGTGTGGCAATTTGACTAAGAAAAACGGCCGCTAAGAATAACATTAAGTATTGGAAACGCCTATTGGATTTATCAAAAGTTGTATAAAAAGCATAAAATGCATAAGCGGTGACAATTAATACAAATAAGATCTGACCGACTAACTTTCCCCCGTTAATTTTAGAATTGGCAATTCTCATTGCCATTAAAGCTTTAATATCACTGCTTTTAATAACGTGATCTTTCTTTAAAATATACTGCCCTTTTTCAACCTTTACAGTGACCGGTTCAACCAGTGTAGAAGCATCTTGACGCATCGTCTTCGTTTGCAGAAGGTCATAAAACACATTTTCCCTTAAAACAGACTCAAGAACCCCTACAACAAGACTTTTTTCGTTAAACCGAAAGAGTTCTTCATATAAATCAAGTTGCTCCTTGGCATCGCTGAAGACGCTCTCATAGTTAAAAAGATTCTCAACGCTTTTTATCGAGGGTTCCCCATTGATTAGAGTTATCTCCTGATAACCCTCCTGAGAAACCTGTTTTAGCTCATTGGCGTTAAAAATTCCCGCCGCAGTATAACGATTTACCAATCGTTCAACGAGTTGCTTCAATAGAACCTGTTGCCCAGACGGTAACTGTTTTATTTTATCGTTATTGTTAAAACTCTTTTCAAGATTGGCATGGATTAAATTTGTCTCAATTTCTGATAACTTAAAAATAGGCAGAGTCTTTTCAGCAGCTGCCTGTTGGGCGATTTTTGTTTCACCCTCATCAATGTAGTAGAAAGTTTCACTTGCTTTAAGGTCGTTGTGTGCCAATGAACCAACTTTATATGTCCTACTTATTGAACTTGTTAGTGCTGTGATATCTTTAGAGAGTAAATAGGGAACTAAAATGGCCATCACCATAATTATTAGACTAAAAAGAACAATTAAAAGTCTCAGATAATATTTTTGGTTTGAAAAGGCGTAGTTATTTAGACTCTTTTTCATAAGCGTCAATTATCCTCTGTACTATCCGACTCCGTACAACGTCTTGTGAGAAAAATTCAATAAATCCAATTTCTGGAACCTCTTTCAAAATAGAGGTGGCATGAATTAAACCGCTCCCCTTTTTAAGCGGGAGGTCTATTTGAGTTATATCTCCGGTAATTATTGCACTTGAATTCTCGCTGAGTCGGGTTAAAAACATCTTCATCTGCTCAATTGTAGTATTTTGAGCCTCATCCAGTATTATTGTTGCGTTATTTAGGGATCTGCCTCTCATATAGGCTAAGGGGGCAGTTTCGATTGAACCGTTCTCTTCCAACCGCTTAATTATTGCCGGTGGAATAATATACTCCATAGCATCGTAAAGAGGACGTAAATAGGGGCTGATTTTTTGGTTCATATCACCGGGAAGATACCCTAAACTCTCTCCAGCTTCAACAACCGGGCGAGTCAGTACCACTTTTTGTTTCTTGCCCCCCATAACTTCCGCCAATGCATGTGCTACAGCCAAAAATGTTTTTCCTGTACCGGCAGGTCCGATACTGAAAACAATCTGATGTTTACGCATCATTTTAACAAATTGGTTTTGGCGTGCCCCTTTGGGATAGACTACTTTGGAACCGACTCTAATAACGGTATCCAAAGTAGCTTCATCGATTTTTGAGCTGCCGTTTTGGAGAGCCTGATACTCTAAGAATATTTCAGCTTCGGTTATATTTTCCTGATATTGGGCTAATAATCTGAGTCTTTTCATCAATTCAACAAACAAATCATCCGAAGATGACTCTTTAGTTTCAATGTCTTGGAATGTGATGCTGTTTCCATGCAGATAGAGAGTTCCGTTTAAAAGCAACTCTACGTATGGAATATTACGATCATTTATTCCGCAAACTTTTTGCATTTGCGATAAATGGTCAAAAACTATGGTACTGCTCATCCTTCTCCTATGTGGATTAATCAATAGCTAAAGATTAAAGTCTCTTTCAACCTTAATCTCATCAAAAGCTTTCCACTGCAGATAGATTGTAAAAACCGGTTGCCATTTCCACTTCAAATCCGATAATACTACGCTTGCCTGATATTTACAATGGAGAGTCCAATCGGCCATATAGTGGATAAGGCCGAATTCAACACTCTCCATACTGAATTGACTCTGTTTTCGCCCTTCCCCAAAAAAATCAAAGGAGTTCATTAAATCTTCCCACATCTCTTTAAAGTTTGAATAACGGTGAAAAGAGCGGTTTACTGTAGTCAGAGAAAAACTTAAATCGATAAATTCAGCAATCGCAAACTGACTCGATATCTTAAAACTAAAAAGTGATTGATAACTGTCAAAAAAGTGGTGCCTGTAGGAGAGTTCTCCCTGCACTGAGAGAAATATCCGTTCTTTCCACCAATATTTTTCTAAATTGTCGACATTAATGGTTGCTTCAAGGAGGTCTATCTGTGGCTTCTCTATTTTACCGCTGCCCGAAAGGCTTAAAGAAGCCCATTTTGTTGAACCGGTGAGAGAAAATTGATCGAAATTTGTTTTTGAAAAATCATATGTAAAAGAGTCACTGAATTTGAAGTAGGGAGAAAAAGTATTTAACTTTAAGGTGTGTTTAAGAACGACATTTTTCTCCTGTCCTTGGTAAGTAGAATCAAACAAAATCTCAATATTCTTAGAATCAATATAGGCGAGTTTTAAGTTCAAGTCCTCCCCTTTTAGAAACCCCGACTCATTTTCAACCAGTGAATAAGAACCTAAGAGAGATAAAAATGAGTAAAGTACCCCTATTTGAGGAGTGATTTTTAAATCCAGCGGTTTGAGAGTTGTTGTAACAGTTGGTTCAATGGTTACTTTCTTTATGTTAAACGGCCAGCTAAAAGTAATAAAATGGCGTTTTACACTCTCTGAATTCCACTCTTGGTAACCTCCGCTAATGATTGGATTCTGATTAAGCTCCTCTTTTACACTTAAATTATAAAGTTGATTTGTTAAGCCATAAGTTAAACCCAACGGTTTTGAACTGATATCGGTTGTTAAATTTATATTAAACAGAGAATTTTTTTCTTTCTCATCACTGTTTAACAGAAAAAGGGGAGTCACTTTGTGCTGAAAAGTGATTATTGAATTTTTAAGAGCGCCCTTTAAAGTTAAGGGGAAGTTCAGTCGGTAATATTGGCTGTTTTTACCAAGATTTTGGGCTAACTGCTCACTGTTGTTTTTATAAATTTGATTTATATTATAAGAGAGATTAGAATAAGATGATGTTTTCTGGGGCTCTTTTTTAGCTTCAACCAGCGGTTCAAACAAAGGTTCCAGATCCAAAAAAGACACCTCGTTGTTTAAAGTATTCTTTTTTTCAGTTTTAGGAATTACTGTTCCTTTCTGCTTAAAGTCAATGAGAGTCCCTTTTGTTGTAATAGCTAAATCAGGCAACACTAACTGATCAACCACATAGGGGTACTGCTCTCCTATTTTCTGAGCTTTCCAAACTATTTTAGCATTAAGGTTGTTTATTCTCAGCTCCTCAATATAGGGTTTTAACTTATCGGTAGGAACAGTTGCACTTAAACGAAAACTCCACTCAAGCTTTGTGATATCGGAAAGGTAGTTTTTTTCAATGTTACTCTCCCCTTGCAAAAAATCTAAATTAAAGGAAGTCAGTCGATTAAAATAATCCCTTAGAAACCGAACATCGCTGTAATACTCAATATCGAGAGCCATCTTCACCCATTTTGTATCCAAACTGGAGTTTTGTTTAATTCCATACCTAAACGTATTTATCGGATAAACAGAACTGAGGCTTCCGCTTTGTTGATTGTTGTAAGCTAAAGAGGCAAATCCCCCTATTTTCAATCTCTTATCAAAGAGGTTGTTTTCACTCTCTATAGCACCAAAAAGTCCTCTGTTTTGGTATACGTCAACTAAAAGAGCCATATAGGAGTTGCTCTGTTGAGCCCATTTTTCTAAAGCACTTTCTGTTTTACCAGAGGGAGTTTGTGTATAAGTCCACCCATCTTTAAAAAGATTCTCCCCTTTTGTGTTTTTTAGCAGCGACCCAAAAGCTGAATTGCTACTAACAATTTTGGGATAGCGACCATACAGTTCACTGGTAGAGTTAAAAAACCAGCCCCTCTCAAACTCAAAGCCGAAAGCGGGATTAAATACAAAAGTTTTGGAGGGATAGAAGAAAAAAGGGAGGTATAAAACAGGAACATGACCCATTTTTAATTTTGCCGAAGTGACAAAAAAGTCTCCCCCCTCTATGATGAAAAGGTTTTTAGAACTGATTGAGAAATAGGCTTGTTCCTTGTTGGTTGTGATAACACTGTCTTTGAACAACAAAGTCCCCTGGGAAGGGTTGTATGAGAATGTTGAGCCTATGGTGTAAAATTCAAACTCCTGTTTTTCACCCTCTCTGACCATTTTGGTATAGCCTTCACTCAAATAAAAAGTCTGCTCTTGCCAATTTAGTGTGAGAATTTGTCCTTCTAAGTAATCTTTTTCATCTTGGTAACTGACGTTTCCGAGGGCACTGGCTCTTTTATTGTTCAAATCCAAAACAACCTTCTCAGCACTGAGTGTCAAAGGGTTTTCCCCCTTAAATGAAAGTTCCACTCCCCCTTCCAATATGACAAAAGTTGTTGGAGAACCAACTTTGTAGAGTTTGTCACTTTTAATTATCTCAAACAGGTCTTCACTTTTTAGCTCTTCTATGGGTTTAAGAAAATCCTCTTTTACAATCCCATAGTAATTAAAAAGATCCGCCCGTAAAGTTTCTGTCTCCTTAGCAAAATCGAGTTTCAAAAAAGTCGCTCTTTGCTGTAACTCATATAAATTAGAAGAGGCTATTTCATTATAAAGGAGAAGCAACTCGCTGCTACTGTACTGTTCACTGGCACTTAGCGGATATATAAACAGAAAAAAAAGGAGAAAGAGTATTAAAACATTTAGAAATCTCTCGCTACTCATAAAGGGTCTTAGCGATATAGTAGCCCGTGTACGACTCTTTGCAAAGGGCAATTTCTTCCGGTGTCCCCGTCGCTACAACATAGCCGCCTTTATCGCCCCCTTCAGGACCCAAGTCTATAATATAATCGGCCGATTTAATGATATCTAAATTGTGCTCTATTAAAATTACACTGTTATGCTGGTCGACTAACCTATTGAGAACTTCCATAAGCTTTTTTACATCGGCAAAATGAAGACCGGTTGTCGGTTCATCCAAAACATATAAAGTCTTTCCTGTTCCGATTTTTGAGAGTTCCAAACTTAGTTTTACCCTCTGAGCCTCCCCTCCGCTGAGAGTTAAAGCCGATTGGCCCAGTTTTAAATAGCCCAATCCAACCGAATCCAAAGTCTCAAGTTTCCTCTTAATTTTAGGAATGGCAGAGAAAAACTCTAGAGCTTCACTGACACTCATACTCAGAATATCGTAGATGTTTTTCCCTTTGTAATGGATTGCTAAAGTCTCTTTGTTAAATCTTTTCCCTTTACAGACATCACAGGTAACAAAAACATCGGGGAGAAAATGCATCTCAATTTTTAAATTTCCATCTCCCTGACAGTGTTCACACCTGCCCCCTGAGACATTAAAAGAGAACCTGCCCGGTTTGTAACCGCGGGCTTTTGAGTCGGGTAATGAAGAAAAAAGCTCTCTAATCGGAGTGAAAGCACCTACATAGGTTGCCGGGTTTGAACGGGGTGTTCTTCCTATCGGGCTTTGGTCAATCGAGATAACTTTGTCGATATTTTCGGATCCGATCATCTCTTTATAACCTTCAAACAATTGCCTTTTACGCATTGTAGTCCTTTTTAAAGCCGGGATAAGGACTTCATTGAGCAAAGTCGATTTACCGGAACCTGAAACTCCAGTGATAACGATAAATTTCCCCAACGGTAATTCAACATCAA
>JBAYOE010000018.1:0-13951 GCA_041678405.1 Sphaerochaetaceae bacterium
CCAATAAATCTATTTTATGTTCTTTAAGATAGGTTCCTACTTCTGAATTGACAGAACCGCTTGTTTTGATTGTTGTAATCTGCAACCCCTTTTGATAAGCCAACTCTTTTACGTGGTTTAAATACCTAACTGCATCCTCTTCGATGTCACGCCGATACTCAAGTTCTTCAGCCTCAAGAAAAATACGGGCACTGACAAGTTCTTTTAGGGCTCTGGTGTTGACTACATACATTGCCGTAAGTGTGGCATCCAGCTTAATAGCCAACATTATTGCTGCCATAGCAGCCGTTACGGAGTCCTCAGAACCGTCTAAATAGACTAAAATATTTTTAAAAGGCTCATCCATTTGAGGCCTCCTTTTCCATCCTCTCTTTGACCTGCTTCATCAACATAAAACTCTCTCTTTCAGCCTCTTCGATTCTGCTTCGGGTATAGTCTAAAGTCTCTTTAAGGTCGGGAATCACTATTTTTTCCAATGCATTGACCTTTCTTATGCTCTTTTTAACTTCCCGAGCCAATCTCATTATTGAAATCTTCAGTTCGGCTAATTGTCCCATCAGTTTGAGGGCATCCATATAAGCTTCAAGGGTCTCTTCCACCGCCAAAGTTGTCCCCTCGGGGCTAAAGTAGGGGCCGTGCCCACTGAAAGTCGTCTCTACCCTGGGGAGTCTGACTCCCATGACTTTTCTCTCTCCAAGCTCTATTGAACTTGTTATTGTGACTGAGCCCGAAAGGTTTGCCACCCTTAATCTTCCCATCTGTATAACGGTATTTACCATTGAGTCGCTAGCCTTTGCCAATGCCTGGTCAACTCTGTTTTGATACTCGACTGCCTGGTCTACCAATGTGAGCAACTCAACAACCAAGATTGACCGTTTTTGATCGAGCAACTCATGCCCTAATGTCGCAAATTTTAACTCATCGGTTAGTCTAAGGAGGTTACTTCTTGTCGGTGCAATATTTTTTTTCATCTTAACGACCGTAGTATTCGGCAATCTCCTCTTCGGTTACCCGCTGTAACTCTTCGGTTGGTAATTCACTTAGCGCTTTCCATCCCAACTCTAGGGTTTGTTCGATGGATCTGTTTTCGCTGAAAGATTGATTGACAAACTCTTTTTCAAAGACGTTACCGAATTTTAAATAGCGATGGTCAATTGCAGTTAACTCCTCTTCCCCGATAACGGAAGCAAGGTTTCGGACATCTTTGACATGACTGTACGAGGCAAACAGCTGGTTTGCCAAATGGGGATGGTCGGCTCTTGTCATCCCCTCCCCGATTCCGTCTTTCATAAGACGGCTCAAACTCGGCAATCCATTAATTGGGGGATAAATCCCCTTTTGACTCATTTCACGGTCAAAAACAATCTGGCCTTCGGTTATATAACCGGTTAAGTCGGGAATTGGGTGACCGATATCATCATTAGGCATTGTAAGTATAGGCAGTTGGGTAATTGACCCGCCTCTTCCGCTTATTTTGCCCGAACGTTCATAAAGCTCTGCCAAGTTAGAATAAAGATACCCGGGATACCCTTTTCTGCTTGGTATCTCGCCTCTTAAGGTTGAAATCTCTCTTAGGGATTCACAGTAGTTGGTCATATCGGTCATAATAACCAAAACGTGTTTGCCTTTGGTATAAGCTAAATGTTCGGCTAAAGTGAGTGCCGTTTTCGGTGTGATGGTTCTCTCAATAGAGGGGTCATCTGCCAATGATAAAAACAAAGCAACATTTTCCAAAACATTGGCACTCTCAAAACTGTCAATAAAATAGCGGGCAACGTCGTATTTAACTCCCATTGCCGCAAAAACAATGGCAAATTCCAACTCTTCGGAGAGTACTTTTGCCTGACGGGCAATTTGGGCAGCCAATTGGTTGTGAGGCAGTCCGTTACCGCTGAAAATCGGAAGCTTTTGTCCCTGAATTAGGGTAGTCAGCCCGTCGATAATAGAGATTCCTGTTTGAATAAAATCCTGAGGATATTCACGGGCTGTTGGGTTTATCGGCAGACCGTTAACATCCAACTCATCTTCTCCTTTGGGGAGGGCTCCCCCGTCTCGGGGATGTCCAAGCCCGTTTAAAACTCTTCCCAACATATGTTCAGATACCGGCAGCTTTAATGGTTCTCCCATAAATCTGATTCGGGTTGAAGGGAGATTCAAACCGCTGGTTCCCTCAAAAAGCTGAACTACAACAACATCGTCACTTGTATCGAGAACTTGACCGCTGCGAAGCTTTCCGCTGCTGTCGATACACTCGACGAGTTCTCCGAAACCTACCGGGTGGGTGTTTCGCATATAAACCAAAGGTCCGTCGATTTTTGAGGCCCCTACATATTCGCGTCCGCTGAGCAATGCTTTATCGAGACCCTCAAAACTACTGACGCCGCTCATAGATACCCCCGATTTGATTCATTGAGCGTTCCAGCTTAAGGCCGATTTTGTCCAACTCTTCGATATTTTCATTACTTACATTAAAGCGCATCCGAGAAATCTCCAAAATGACTCTCATCCTTTTAAACTTAATCATTGCAACCCCTTTAGCGATAGCCTCGGAACCCAATTGCCAATATCTTAAAATGAGATTCAACATCCTGATTTGTTTTTCAACAGTACTGTAACGATCATTTTCATCAAACGCATCTTGCTGCAAAAAAGCGGTTTTAAAAAGCGAGCAGACCTCAATCACAAAGTTTTGACTGTCGGGAAGGGCATCCGGACCGACAAGCTTTACGATTTGTTGCAGTCTTACCTCTCTTTGAAGAAGTTCCATTATCTGGCGTCTGCTTTCTGCCCAGGTTCCGTCGGTATGGGATTCCCACCATGGCTGCAGTTCATCCAAATACTCAGAGTAAGATTCAAGCCAACTTATTGCAGGATAGTGCCTTGCACTGGCTAAGGAGCGGTCTAAGCCCCAAAAGCAACGGACAAACCGTTTTGTATGTTGGGTAACCGGTTCGGAAAAATCACCTCCAGGCGGTGAGACTGCTCCGATAACCGAAACCGAACCTTCGCCGCCGTCTAACAGGGACATGTAACCGGCTCTCTCATAAAACTCGGCTATACGGGTGGGGAGATAGGCAGGAAAGCCCTCTTCGGCCGGCATCTCTTCCATCCTTCCAGAAAGTTCCCTTAAAGCCTCGGCCCATCTGCTGGTTGAATCGGCCATAACCGCCACATGGTAACCTTGATCTCGATAATACTCGGCTAATGTGATTCCCGTATAGATACTGGCTTCTCTGGCCGATACAGGCATGTTTGAAGTGTTTGCAATTAAAATGGTTCGCTCCATTAAAGAACGGTTTGTATGAGGATCTACAAGGTGGGGAAACTCCCTAAGAACATCAGTCATCTCGTTGCCCCGCTCTCCGCAGCCGATATAGACGATGATATCGGCATCACACCAACGGGCAATTGAGTGCTGAGTCATCGTTTTACCTGTTCCAAAGCCCCCGGGTATCGCAACAGTTCCCCCTTTTGCCAAAGGGAAAAGCATATCTATTACCCTTTGACCGGTAATCAAAGGAATTGATAAAGGCAGTCTCTCCTTAACGGGACGGGCTACCCTAATCGGCCATTTTTGGACCATTGTCAACTCTATTTTCTCTTTATCACTGCCCTCCAAAACACAAATTACTTTATCGACGTTATAAGAGCCTTCGGGAGCAATTTCTACCACGCTATAGGGGGGATTTCCTTTAATATTGGGAGGAACAAGGACTTTGTGGGTCACGCTGAGAGTTTCTTGAACCGTAGCTATGACCGAACCGTTCTTAACTTTTGAGTTTATTTTTACAATAGGTTTAAATTCCCATAATTTATTACGATCTATGGCCGGACTGTCTATTCCCCGTTGAATCAGATCTCCTCCGAGCTCTTTTAAACGCTCTAACGGACGCTGAATCCCGTCATAAATGGTTCCTATAAGACCGGGACCAAGTTCAACCGAAAGGGAGTATGAGGAGCCGTAAACATTATCCAACGGGGCAATTCCGGTAGCCTCTTCGTAAACTTGGACAATTGCCGTGTCTTGGTCCAATTTAACCACCTCTCCGACAAGCATCTGTTCGCCGACATAGACGAGTTCCATCATCATCGCATCGGTTATGCCCTTGATGGTAATTACCGGTCCGTTAACTCTTTTTACTTGTCCGACTATTCTTCTTGGCATGTTTGTCCTTCCATAAGCTCTTTTAACTGACGATCCAAACGGATTAGCCTTGTGGCTACCTGATTGTTGTACGCAACTCTTCCGTCGGTTGAAACAACTTCTACTCCCTGGCTTGTGAGGCGGTTTTTTCCTAATTTAAGTTTTACGCTTCGGCCTGTGGCTTGCTTTATTATCTCTTGAGCAGAAATAAGCATCTGTGTGTCTATGGTCTCTTTAAAACAATAATCAACAACTGCCTCTTCCTTATCAAGAGCGATAGCTGCTTCACCAATCCAATTAATCAAAACTTGTCTGTAGGAGTCTTCTTCTCTGAGTTTTTCCATTTTTTGGGCAACCAGTTCCAAAACCAATTCCCTTAATCTCTGGGTGTAACTTACACTATGGCGCCTCTGCAAGTTCCTTATGGTTGACTCCACATTCCGGTTAATCTGCTCAACTTTAATCTTCGTTTGCCGCTTTTCAATCTCTGTGGCCGCAGAAAGTCTCTTTTCATAAATTCCAAGAATCCCTTTTCCTTCAACTTCACAAGAAGCCAAAATTTTAGCAGCTTCCGCTTTGGCACTCTTTAAAATCCCCTCAAAAAGATGGTCAGTCTGTTGTTCACTCATAATGAGACTCCAATCGCTTCGTTTACAAGGGCCCTTAAATCTCTTGATACCCCTCCGCTTGCCCGGTTGGGTATCTCTACGATTAAAGGAAATGATTCGCTGAAGATATAGCGATCCACCTCGTCTCGAATCATATCGGCTATATCTTGGGTGATGATGATTATCCCGTTTTCGCGGTTCTCCAAGGCACTTCTAAGGGCTTGAGCAGCCTGTTGGGCGTTGGAAGCGCTGAGACCTGCTGTTCCTACTAAAGAGAAGCCTAAAACAGTATCCTCATCACCAATCACAAAATAGCGCATCGATTGTCACACTTTTCCTAAAATCATCAAAGCGGTAATAAAGCCAAATACTACCAGCCCTTCTGCCAGTGCAATGAAAATTAGAGCCTGAGCTCCGATTTCAGGTTTTTCGCTCATTGCCCCCATTGCTGCAGATCCTACATGGCTGATTGCAAAGCCGGCGGAAACTGCTCCGCAACTGAATGCGACGGCAGCTGCAATAACAACCCACATCAAATTGCTTGAAGAGGCAGATTCGCTGCTACTTGCCCCATCGGCAGCAAACAACGGTGGACTAAAAAATAGTGCCGAAAGTACCAACAGAACGAATGTGATAAAAATTGATTGAACAAGCCGTTTTTTGAACATTTGTACGGTCACGATGAACCCTCCTAAACTAATTACGATTCCTTATCTCTTTACCTGCATGGGATTGCAGTGCTATCGGATTATATGTTAAACCGCCTCCGGTAAAATACTTTGTGAAAAACTCATAGTAGTTCAATCTCAATGCCTGTATCCCGGCACTAAGGCCCTCCAAAGCTATTACCAATACGTTACCTAAAATTAATATTAAGATGGCAAAAACTCCTTTGGTCATACCGGCCATCTCCATAAATGCCGTCATCAGACTGGCGTGGGCTATACCCAATCCCGCCACCCTCATAAAAGAGAGGGTGTTGGCTAAAAATCCTGAAAATATCTCTAAAACATCAACAATCCACTCAAGAACAATATCCATCACTAAAGTGCCGATACCCTTTTTCTCTACTTCCTGATTTTTCTTTTTCTTTAGATAGTTACCCAACGGAAGTTTTGCCAACAAAATTGTCAGCGGAAGAGCAAATGCCAAAGGCATAAACAATCCTGACGGCAGTGTTTTGTAACCCGATGCGACGAACGCAAATGCAACCCACACGCCGCAGCCGAAAATCCATCCCCCTAAAATCCCGTTTTTATCCATTAACAATTTGTAGTAGTCTTTTTTTCTGATTAAGTTTATCCAATTAAGAATGAGGCCCAAGCCTATTATGATTATACCAAACCAAATTGTTATTTTTAATATGGTATAAACATTTCGTCCAAGATTTTGGGCTCCTACTACCGCTTCATGGTAGTTAAACCAGAGGGCTTTAAAGAGAGGATATCCGAAATAGGAGCCAAAAATTACTCCGCTGACAACCGAAGCTAATCCCAAATATATAAAAAGGTTGTACATATCGGGGTTGATAATCATCGGTTTTTCAATTTTTTTATCTTTGTAGTACCTTTTACCCAACAATCCTATTAAAAATATAACCACCCCCTGTCCAGCATCGGCAAACATTAATCCAAACATTGCCAAATAAGAGAGAGCTACAAATGGAGTTGGATTTATTGTTCCATATTCCGGAGTGGAATAGTTGTCGACTATTTTCTGAAAAGGTCGTAACAGGGGGACGTCTTCGACTGCCACGGGAATTTTTTCTCTCGGTATGTTAGCTGTATCTGTCCACTCTATTACACACCGCTCTCTGCTCGCTTTTTGGATTGCATTTTCAAGCTTTTCGCTATTTGAGGCGGGAACCCAACCACTAAAAATCACTGTATTACGGGTAAGGCTAAAGTTGGAAGTAATTTGACTTAGCAGCTCGTGAAGTTTCAAATCAGCCCAAATTTTTGCCAGCTCTCCCTCTTTTTTTCCGATTGTATTTTTAATCTTTTCGTGGAGAACTCTGTTTTCTTCCTCCAGATTTTCCAATCTTAAAGCTAACTCCTTTTCAACAAGGGTAAAAGCCTCCTTATTGCGCTCTGCCAATGGACTTTCAATCCAATTTAAACTCTCAACTACCGGATTTACCTGTTGCCTGTCTCTTTTGAAAGTCAGAAGGATATATTCCTCCCATTGTTGCTCTTTCAATAAGATATGAGCCATAGAAGAGAGTCGATTTTCAAGAGTCTGCTCATCAGAATGTTCACATTTACCTATCCGTAAATCGAGATACTGCAATTTATTCTCATTTAAATATCTTAACATCTCCTCCAAACGAAGTTTGCTTTGGCTGATGTGTCTTTGCTGTTCTCTGATTGACGAGAGTTCTTGACTTAATTTATCGACGGTGGTGTCAATTTTTGCGATGTCCAGCGGTTTTACTTTTGTCGGGTCTAAATTCTCGATTGGAGGTAGTTGTAATTGTCCCTGTTGAAAAAGAGTCTCTAAGCGACTTCTAAGTGTTGTATATTGACTTAATTGTTCATCAACACTTTCATGTGTGAGTTTATTGCTTTGATCCAAAGCCAGATGAGAAACCTTTATGAAATCGAGAACCCCTAAGGATAAAAGACTCTTTTTAACATTTTCAGCTGCTTCATCTATAACCACCGCAGTAAGCAGTCTCATTGGTACAGTAAATACTTTCATACTACAGACTCCCTGATCAAATCGGGTTTAAGCGAGTAGTTTATCCCATTGATTATTCTCCTTATTAAGAGATTCTGTCTCTCGGAGAGGAAAAAATAGGCTAAAATAATCCCAAAATTAAACGGATAACCGCGTAACATCGTATTAAAAGATTTGCGTCTTACTTCGAAGAGATAACTCTCTACGATAAGGGTTTGCTCTTCAGTTTTTTTGCTACTCTCCTGTCGTAATTTTTCAGCCAATTTTGGGAATTGGGGTTCAATTAAAGATATAATTGACCTGTTTTGGAAATCGGCAGCCAAGTAGGCCTCAAATTCTTTGCTTTTCACTATTTGCCCCCCTTCCAACATCAAGCGACGCAGACTAGACGGTGGCAACCCATAAAAAAAACCAAAGCGGACTAAATTTATTGTGTTCTTTAAATCAGCATCTCTATCAAGAACTTCATTAATTAAGTTTTTATCTTCATTTTTTATTTTGCTTATACTTTGACGTAAAAAAGAGAACCAAGTTTGGTCCAGCAGTGTCTCTAAAGTAAACAGACCTTCAGCAGAAATTTTTTGAAAGTCAAAAGAGCTGACCTCTTTTTCATAAATGGTTCCTTTTAATGCCTCAACTATCTGATTAAAACTTTGAGCATTTATAATAGCCGGATAATCTATCTCATTAACTATTTTTTTGTGGTATAAATATCCATATCTGTAATCAATGTTCTGCCCTTTAACATTGTTGCTAAACCACAGTCTGATTACACTTTTTAAGTTTTCAACCTCCAATTTAAGTCTCAGAGCTTCAATGACAGAGCGGTAATGACCGTCCATATACGATTCAACTTCTTTGTTAAGTTCCACATTACGGGCAAATAAAAAAGCTTCAAGACGTTGGATATCGCCACTTTGATCGTAGATTTCTAAAAGAGGTTCATAGCTACTGCCTTTCAGATGATGAAACAGCTCCTCCAAAGATGTACAGTTGATTAAGGTTTCTATCTTCCTTTCGTCAAACATTTGAGCTATTCTGCTGCGAAGCTTTGCGTTGATAAAAGCATATCGCTTCAAATCACCTAGACTCATACTAACTCCCCCCTAAAGAGGTAGTTGTAAGTAGTTCAACCATCTTTTCGGCAACCTTTTCAGCACACTGTTGTAAAGGACGCTTATCATTCTCCTTTTTTGCGAGGCTTTTTTGAAAAGCATCAATCTGGCTCGTGGCCTCTTTTTGATTTTTTTCTAGCTCACGGTTAGATTTAGCTTTCTCTTCATTAAGACCATTTTGAAACAGCAACTGTCCCTCTTGCTCTTTTGTTGCCAAATAGGATTTTTTTTGCTCTTTGGCATCATTGACAATCTTTACAGCCTGTTCTTCCACTGAGAAAATTTCATCAATAAGTTTGCTTCGCATGGGTTAATAATAGCTACTTTTTCTATTCATAGCAAGGAGAAAGGCTTTTAAGGAAGTTGTGGTTTTACTGCATCCAGGTACATTTTTAACATAACCTGCAAACGCCTCATATTTAACAGCTTACCCATATTCTCTTTTGACAATCGCTCTAAGGCACCGGAAGTTTTTTTGACAGTTGGCTGTATTATTGATTCCAGTTCGTCTTTTGCTGTCAGATCAACAGAAGGGCTAAAAATTTCTCTGTTTGGGTAGTACTCTTCCCAAAAAGTATCCTCATCAAAATGTGTTTCAATATCAAGCCAGTAGTAACCCTCGTCGTCAAAAATCTGAATATCAGATTCAATTCCCATTATTGAATCGTAGTACTGGTGTTCCAATGCTTCGCTTATTTTAGAGGCTACAAAGGGTTTTAAGATATAAACGATGGTGCTATCTTTTTCTTTTGAGTCGGCTTTTATTATAAAACGAATATCGATAGGCAAATCATCTTCATCACTTTCAGGCAAGAAGAGGCTGAATTGGTAGGTACCGGCAGTAATTCCGCTGATAAAGAAGAATCCTGTCTCATCGGTAAACAAATACAACGATTCATCAGCGATTAGATTTTCGTCTCCGTACTCATCCACCTCTACCCTATACAAATCTACTGCATAGCGACTGTAGGGAGAGTTTTCATTTCTTAAGAGAGTTCCAACCACAGAATAGGAGAGTTCGGTTCTGATTTTAACAGCGTAAGCTTGGCGTGGTCTTGGGTTGAACTCGTAAATGTAGCTGCCGGCGCTTCCAAAAAGAGAATCTCCCATTCCATAAACAACCACGTTATTATTTTGGTGCGTGGAAATTGTCGAGTAAGTTGAGGTACCAAAAAGTATGGGAAGAGCAACAGGTTCGCTGCTCATGGTTCTGGTCACGGCAATCTTACTCCCCTTAAGAACCCCTGTAGGTCTAACTAAAAGGAAACTGTCGCTTATTGAACGGGCCATGCCGACTAAGCCTCCGGCATAAGCTATCGATGTGTTAAGAGAGACACTGGTAATTATATCTTCAAACTGGTTGTTGTACTGCTGCCGTATTGACAGACCGTAATAGGGAGAAATATGGCTAAAAGATGCACTTCCTTGTACTTTCAACGGGTCGTCAAATAAGTTTGGAAACCCAAAAGAGAACTGCAAATTGTTGGTCTCACTCTTATATGCCCTTAAGGAGATGTTAGCCTGAGCCGAATCAACTACGTTAGTATTGGCAGATACACTTAAGAGCGAACCTAAAGTGTAGTTAACACTTATTTGTCCTCTCACATCTATAAGCGGGCTGGTGTTTTTTTGCGAGAGAGTTATAGATCCGCTGACTCCCAATTTCGGAATAATTGAGGTTCCCAAATTGGCAGCTAATGTCCATGACGGGTATGGCGAGTCGGTATACCAGCTTAGATTTCCGTTAAGAGAATAGCGAATTTTCTGGGTAAGGCTTCCCGACAAAGAGCTTGAAAAATCTAAAGCCCCACTTTCGTCCGATGAAAAATAACTGCCTTTTGTCAAACTTGTGCTGTAGTTACCGCTGGTATATCCAATATTAAAGCTAAAAGAGCTAAATATTTTACTTTCTTTGGCTGCTATACGGTAAGAGTAACGTCCGGTATAACCTAAGCCGGCTTCTTCGCTGTAACTGGCTCCTATTTGAGCATCCATTGAGCCAACTAGAGTTGCAAAAGAGCCGTTTAAAGAGAGATTTATTGCAGCTAAGCTTAAACCCAAGGAGTAAGATAAACTGAAAGTATCTGTTACCCCGATTTGTTGATTACCCCTAAAAGAAACATCGGAAATAGAGTTTATTTTAGTAGAAAGACCAAATGAGAAGAGGGTATCACTTTTAGCCAACAGGCGTGAATCATAACCTAAAGCAAACTCTTTTACCTCTTTCAGAGATTCATCTGCCAAAGGTGTTATTTCCACTTTGGCATAGTTGGCTCCTTGAGAGAACAAGAAATCCTTCAATTTGTAGATACCGGCTTGCAATTGGCGTCGATAGACACTTTTATCGTTGATAAAGACTTCAACTAAGGATGGTTCTCTGACATCAATACTGTACTCATATTGGTGCCCTCTTGGTTTTACATCGCCGTAGTTGTACCTCTTTTCAACTGCAATTCCGATACTTTCTGTAGAATAACCTAAATAATCGGTCAGGTTTCCAAAAGTGAGTCTTAAACTTTTAGCTCTGAAATCATAAAAACCTTGAATACCTTGGAATGTTATGTAGTCTTTAATGTCTGTAGACCACGATGTGGGCGAAGAATCATTGTAAGCTTTAGCAGGATGAGCAATAAAAAAAAAATCGAACGCAATATTGGCTAAGCTGACTGAGTTTCTGACTTGCATTGTAAATAAAGACGAAGTAATGGGAATCTTCCAATCGTTCTCTTTTTTCATATCTAGAAGAGAAAATATTGAGATGTTTGCAAACCAAGAGAAAAAGGCAGGCTTTAGCGTTTCACTGCCGCTCATTGAATAGGCACTGTAACGGGCAATGGTTGTTCTGCCGATTGAGAGAACTCTGACTGGCATCATCTGTGAACTGAAATCCATATGAAGTTCAAAAGAGGCGTAGTCGTAATATGTTAGAATCTCAAACTCTGATAATTCGTCTAAAGAATAATAGACCTGATCTGTGGAAAACAGGGTTTCTCTGAATGTATCGGTTAACATTGAGCTCAGTATTTCGGATAGCTCTTTGACTTCAACTAAAATATCGTCATCACTAAATGTTATATTGATGTCGGTCAGATAATCTCCGTTGACAATATAGGGAACAAGGTAAGAACCGTCGCTGAATATAGAATAATCCTCTTCTCCTGCAACGTAGAAGTCAGCCCACGGGTCATACTCTTCAATTACAGCTTTAGGTTCAGATTTTACAGTTGGGGCGACAACAGGAATAATCTCAAGAGGCTCTTCTTCCGAGACCACTATAATTGGAACCTCTTCTTCCATAACTGGAATAAAAATCTCTTCTTCTATTTTAGAAATTTCAACGGACGGTTTTAGCTCTTCTACCGGTTTTACAATTGGCTCTTCAGTTGCATATTCGATTACTTTTGGTTCTTCAACCAAAACTATTTCTTCTGCTTTATATTCAAGAGGTTCTTCTATTTCTGTTATGTGGGGAAGTTCAGCAGTTTCTTTCTCTTTTGTTCTCGATGCTTGAAAAGAGATAATTAACAGCAGAACAACAAAGTAGATTAGTAAAATCACCAATAGTACGAAAATCTTCTTTCGCGTTGCCGCTGCCATTAATTAATACCTCTTACTAGCCTAGCCCAATCAGTTATCGTAGGTAATTTTGGGGGTAAACAGTTTTGAAGAATCAGCTCCGGCTACAGGGAATTGCATATTAGGTGGCCAAGGTACCAATACGTTAACTTTTTTACCGGCTAAGAGATTTAAACCATTAACAAAACCTAAAGCTTCTTTTTCGTAGACTACACTCTGTCTTGTGGCATTATTCACGAGCTCAATTTTTGCACCGTTTAATATTTGGTGAATAGTTCCAGTATTTGAGATAGTTAAGGACACAACTTGCTTACCCTCTTCGGTTACCATCGGAGTGGCAGAGTCAACTTGAATTCTCTGTGTGCTTCTGGTGGGTGACACATAAAGACTGGTTGTATAAACATAGAGGAAGTTAAACATGCTTTGTCCTTCGGTAGCCCTTCCCTGAGAATAAGGAATTTGCTCTGCCCGAAGTCTAAAAGCTAATTCGGTTGGGACTGTTCTAGCCCCTCTATATTGGACTCTGACTATTTGAGAACTTTGGGGCCTTAAAATTACTTTACTGGGGACAATGGAGAAATAGGCTGTGGCGCTTTCATTGAGTTCCTGTCCGTTTAGTGAGAGGTCTCTGGTTAAAGCTGTAATTTCAACGGCTATACTATCGTTAGAGTCGTTAACTATGGTGTAAGTTTTTGTGCTATTTGCCCCGATAGGAGCAAATGTCTGCTCTAAGGGAGAAAATTGAAAGGCTGACAGTGGTGTAACAACCAACAAAATCAGCAGAGTAATTACTGTTAAAATTCGTTTAGTTTTCATAGTTTGCATCATATCATCCATAGCACTTTGGTGCAAAGCAAATTTTGTTTTTATCAAATTTATAGGGCCTTTACTCATGATGTACTCCATTGATTAATAATAGCAAAATTGAACATTCTTATAGTAATGCTTCTGAAAAGAATATAAAAAAGAAATACTTATGTCAATTGTTTAACAAACTAAAACAGCAATAATTCTATTTAATTTAAAATAATTCCTTTTTTATTACAAATAAAGAAATTAAATCTTATACAACTTACATCCCTTATGACACAAAACGATAACACGTACTTTATTGACAATAACTTTCTATATGTGGTATCTTCAGCTTCGAAGCGGGCTGTAGCGCAGGGGTTTAGCGTACATGTCTGGGGGACATGGGGTCGGTGGTTCAAATCCACTCAGCCCGATAAACTGCAAGGAATTATTTCTTGCAGTTTTTGTTTTTTAGGGCAAAGTGTTAATAAAGCTCCCACTTTCCTAATCTAAAAATTAAATTTGATTCTTCCGCGCTAAAGAAACCCTAATTCCGCTTTAGGAAACCGCAGTTCCGCATAAAGAAACCGAATATGTTAATTAATCAATTCCGCAGATGGAAACCGCTGTGTTAGACTTCTTGAATTCTAATTCAAGGAGGCCTAAAAATGGCGAATATCATTAAGGCGAAGCTCATTCTAGAGCGACGCCAAGCCGGTGATTCTATACAGGATATAGCAAAAAAATATCATGTAGCAAAGAAGTCAATAATAACTGTCTGCAACAGAGCAAGGGCTCGTTACATCACTTTCGATACAGTAAGAGAGAAAACTGAAGATGAAGTTTATCAACTTCTCTTTCCTGAGAAACAGGCTTCAAATCTGATTTATGAACTGCCCGACTACGAATATGTGCAGAAAGAACTAACCAAGGCGGGGGTAACCCTACGGCTTTTACATGAGGAATATGTTCTTGAGTGCAAAAAGAAGGGCAGCATTGCAGTTGGCAAAACTAAATATTATGAAGACTAAACCAAA
>JBAYOE010000019.1:0-13650 GCA_041678405.1 Sphaerochaetaceae bacterium
CTCTCTTTGCTGTGACATAAAACCTCCCCTAGCTGATTGTTTGTCAGAAACAATAGGTTGATTGTGTTTATTTACAATGTGACACGTATAAGGGCACAATGCAACAGAAACTTTCGCTTTTTAAGGAGTCTCCAAATGCTCAACAGCTCAGTTCTCAAGTCTTATCTGAAGAAAACCTCTGTGGAAAATGTCGATACTAAATTAGTTGCCTATCTGGCTGCACTGGATGAAATCAATTCGGTCTCGCCTCTGGTGGCAAACCATATCGTCCAAGAGTTGGCTGACCAACGAACCCACCTGAAACTTATCGCAAGTGAAAATTTTAGTTCCATCGCTACTCAATTGGCAATGGGAAACCTTTTAACGGATAAGTATGCCGAGGGTTTTGCTTATCATAGGTTTTATGCTGGTTGTGACAATGTAGATGCAATCGAACAGCACGGTTGTGAACTGGCTTGTGAACTCTTTAATGCCGAACACGCCTATATCCAGCCTCACAGCGGAGCTGATGCTAACTTGGTTGCTTTTTGGGCTATCTTGATGCAGAAAGTTCAGACACCTATTTTAGAGGAGATGGGAATTACTAATCCCAGCAACCTTTCTCAACAGGAGTGGGAAAAGGTACGATTAGCGACAGGAAATCAGCGTCTTTTAGGTCTTGATTACTATTCGGGGGGACACCTTACCCACGGATACAGGCAAAATATTTCAGCCCACCTTTTTGATGCTTACTCTTATACTGTTGACGAAAAGACAGGATTGCTCGACTACGATGCCATTGAAAAACAGGCTCTTGAGGTTAAGCCCTTGATTTTGTTAGCCGGCTACAGTGCCTATCCCCGGTTGATAAACTTTAAAAGAATGAGTGAAATTGCTAAAAAAGCAGGTTCTGTATTTATGGTTGACATGGCTCACTTTGCCGGTCTTGTTGCCGGGAAAGTTATGAGCGGAGACTATGATCCGGTTGTTTGGGCAGATGTAGTGACAACTACAACCCATAAGACACTCAGAGGACCGAGAGGTGGAATGGTTCTTTGTAAAAGTGAGTTTGCAGATGCAGTTGACAAAGGATGCCCGATGGTTCTCGGCGGACCTTTACCCCATATGTTAGCTGCCAAAACAGTTGCATTCAGTGAAGCCTTGGATGAGAAATTTTCCGTTTATGCCCATAAAATAGTTGAGAACTCTAAAGCTTTAGCCGCTGCCTGTATAAAAGAGGGAATTACGGTAGCAACGGGGGGGACGGACAATCATCTTATGCTTTTAGATGTCCGTCCTTTTGATCTAAACGGAAGACAGGCTGAAAGTGCCCTCAGAGAGTGCGGAATAACACTAAACAGAAATGCACTTCCTTTTGACCCCAACGGGCCGTGGTACACCAGCGGACTGAGAATAGGGACTCCGGCGTTAACTACATTGGGGATGGGACCCGAAGAGATGCAAGAAATTGCCTCAATCATTAAGCTTGTTTTAAGTAACACTAAAGCTTCTATAATTGAAAAAGGGTCTAAAGCCGGAGAGAAGAGCAGGGCAAAAGCCGATACAGAAGAAAAGGCAAAAGACGAGGCACGTATAAGGATTAACAAACTTTTAGAAAAGTTTGTCCTCTATCCAGAGCTTGACTTGACGCTGTTACAAGAGTATCGTCGTTAGAGATTAAAACCTTTACAAAGGAGTATTATATGGGTAAAACACCAACCGATTTGCGCTATTCCAAAGAGCACCAATGGGCCCGTGTTGAAGGGGATGTTGTTTATGTAGGCATAACCGACTATGCACAGGAGTCTTTAGGTGAAGTAGTCTATGTAGAACTGCCTCCAGTCGGAGAGTTTTATGAGGCTAATGAGGAAATTTCTACTGTTGAATCGGTAAAAGCAGCCAGTGCAATTTACAACCCTATTGGAGGAACAGTGGCAAGCGTCAACGAAGAGTTAGACGACTCTCCGGAGTTAATCAATGAAGATTGTTATGCCAACTATCTTTATACCTTAGAAGATGCAAACTTGGATCAATTGGACAACTTGCTTGATGCCGCTTCTTACGATGAGTACATCAAGACTCTAGATTAAGTAACTAAAAGAGATTTGCACTAAGAGAGTAACGGTAGTATCCTCTAACAATGAGACAGATACTTATAACCGGCGCTCTCATTGTAGATAGTTATGGTTCCCAAAAGAGTGACCTCTTAATTGAGGGAGAAAAAATCAGAGCAGTTGCCCCTTCATTAAAAGGGGCAAATCTTTCTGAAGACGTTGAGATTGTAGATGCAACCGGTCTTTATATCATGCCCGGTTTGATAGACGCCCACACCCACTACAACCTTATTTCCCGTAACAGCGTAACGGCAGACGGTTTTTATGAAGGCTCGCAACTTGCCGCTTTCGGTGGAGTGACAACAGTAATCGATTTTGCCGACGATGATAAAAAAAGTCCCCTTAAAGAGAGTGCCGCCAAACGTACTTTAGCGATGGAAACTGAGATGGCAATCGATTTTGCACTCCATCAAGGGGTTTATAAAGTCACAAAAAATCTTGGTAATGAGCTTAAAGAATTAGCCCACAGCGGAATAACGGCAATTAAGATATTTACAACTTATAAAGAGGTGGGTTATTTAATCGAAGAGGAACTTTTAGAAGACCTTTTTAAAAGTTGTAAAGAAAATAATATTTTAGTTACTGTCCATTGTGAAGATAACAAACTTTTAGAGGAGATAAACACCTCTTATAAAGGCGATTACAAAATAGAAGACCATCCTGTTCTTCGACCTCCTGCAAGCGAATACCTTGCCATTAAAAAGATGGGCAGGTTGGCAAAAAAATATGATATGCCAATTTACATTGTCCATTTATCGAGCGAGCTTGGAATTAAGGCGGTAAGGGAACTTAGGGCTGACTCAACAAAAGTGGTTGTTGAGACAACACCCCATTACCTGCTACTTGATAATTCTCTCTTAAGGACAAAAGAGGGTTCTCTGTATCTGATGACACCCCCTTTAAGAACTAAAGAGGATAACTTGGCTCTTCAACAGGCTTTAGCCGAAGGACAAATCGATATTATTGCAACAGACCACTGCTCCTTTACTAAAGAACAGAAGTCAAGCGAAAACAATTGCACGAAAGTTTTACCCGGAATCCCGGGTACTGAAGAGCTGCTTCCCTTAGTTTACACCTTGGTTGTCGATAAGCTAAAACTCGGAGAATCTAAAGTTGTAGATTTGCTCAGTACCAAAGTTGCCAAAGTGTTTGGGCTTTATCCGAATAAAGGATCTTTGAAGGTTGGCACAGATGCCGATTTAATTCTGTTTGACCCTAAAATTGAGACAACCATCAGTTTTAGAAACCTCCACAGCAAGGCTAATTACACCGCCTATGAGAATTTTAAAGTCAGAGGAAAGGTTGTCAGAACTTATTTAAGGGGAAATCTTATAACAGATGCAGAGAAATTCCGCTCTTCAAAAGGGACGGGAAAATTTATAAAAGCCTCAGTCTCTGACTGTTACGGCATATAAAGTTTAGTCACGACATATTCAACAAGTTTATCGGGTAGGATCCTCTTTAAAAAAAGGAGTGCCTTATAAGAAAAACCAACTGCAGTTCTGATTGGCGGGTTTTTTCTTTTAATGACTTTGTAGATTGAAGAAGCGACAAAATCGGGAGAGTACCCATTTTGTTCATCCTTTTCCATCTTTTTTATAGCAAAGGTTGCAGACTCTTTATAGGGGGAATCTTCTTTTATGAGAGTTTGTCTTTTTGCGGTAAATGGGGTTTTTGTATCCCCGGCTTCTATTATTGTTGCTTTAATATTGAATTGTTTTGCCTCAATCCTTAAGGCTTCAATATAGGCTTCAAGGGCAAATTTTGTGCAACTGTAGTGACTTTGAAAGGGAATGCTGATTTTCCCGGCTACCGAACCTAAAACCAAAACCAAAGATTTTTTATTTGTTCTCATCAGAGGCAGCAGAATTTGGTTCACCCTTAAAACACCAAAATAGTTTGTCTCAAATTGACTTCTGGCTTCCTCGACAGAGGTCTCTTCAACTGAACCGCCGATACCGAATCCCGCACAGTGAATTACAATAGAGATTCCCTCATTGTTAAGTTCTACTGCTTTTTGCCAAATCTCTTTTAGTGTAATTTGCAGGCTCTCATAGTCATTGACATCACCTTTAAAAAGGGTGAAGTTTTTAGGAAGCTTCTGTTCGACAACGCCTTGGCGGCTGAGACCCCAAACAGTATAACCTCTGCTGTTCAGATAAAGGGCTGTCGCAAACCCTATTCCCGAAGTGGCACCGGTGATTAATACGTTTTTACCGTAGTGATTGTTATCACTCATATTCTACTTCCCGTTTTTGAGGAGATCCCGAATTTCAATCAATATTTCCAATTCTGTCGGTTTAGCCTCAGTAACAGTTATCTCTTGTTCCTCTTTATGTTTTAGAAGGCTCTCACTTTTCTCCCTGAAGGTATTGATGAGGCGAACCATTAAGAACACAACAACCGCAATCAGTAAAAAATCGACGACTGATTGAATAAAGTTACCGTAAGCTATTGCCAACTCTTTATGTGTTTCGGTTGCGTCTCTTATTATTATTTTAAGGTTCGTGAAATTGATTCCGCCTAAAACGGTTCCTACTATCGGCATTACTATGTCGTTAACCAATGAGCTGACGATTGCCGTAAAGGCAACTCCGATTATCATCCCGACTGCAAGGTCTACCACACTGCCACGGGATATAAATGTTTTGAACTCTTCAAAAACGCCCCTCTTTTTACCCATGTTATGCTCCTTTAATTTGTCAAATAGTAGCATATAGGCGGGCTTTAAGCACCTACTTTCTTTTTTGGTTTTTTGATGTATACTGAGGCGGATATTTGGGAGACTTTTATGGTTTTGGACAAAAAGCGAATTTTGACTGGGGATCGGACAACCGGTAAATTACATTTAGGGCACTATGTGGGGAGTCTTAAAAATAGGGTAGAGCTTCAGGATGAATACGATACATTTATTTTATTGGCTGACATACAGGCTCTGACAACCCACTTTGAAGACCCTAAATTGCTCAACAGCAGTATCTACGATGTTGCAATCGATAATCTCTCTGTCGGTTTAGATCCAAACAAAGTTACAATCATCCAACAAAGTGCCGTTAAGGCAATAGCTGAAATTACAATATTTTATTCAATGTTGGTCAGTGTTAATGCACTAAGACATAACCCGACAATTAAATCGGAAGCAAGTCAATACGGATACAAAGAGATGACATACGGATTTTTGGGTTATCCTGTCAGTCAGACTGCCGATATCACCTTCTGTAATGCCCACTTGGTTCCTGTCGGCGAAGACCAAATCCCCCATATAGAACTTGCCCGTAAAATAGTGCGTAAGTTCAACGATATGTACCATACAAACATTGTTGAACCTATGGCTAAATTAAGCAGTACCCCCCGTCTTTTAGGTTTGGACGGGAGTGCTAAGATGAGTAAAAGCAGAGGTAATGCAATTTATCTCAGCGATCCAGCCGAAGAAGTTAAAAAGAAAGTGATGAGAGCTGTTACAGATCCGGCTAGAGTCACAATTGACATCCCGGGACATCCTGAAATTTGTAACGTCGGTCAGTATCATAAGATATTTACCCCAGACAGAGCCGATGAGATTTGGGACAGGTGTCGGAATGCCACAATAGGGTGTGTGGAGTGTAAGAAAATTTTAATTGACAGCATAAATACCCTTTTAGACCCCATCAGAGAAAAACGTTCCTACTATGAGAAGAACATCGATGAAGTGCGCGACATAATCAATGCCGGCAGTAAAAAAGCCAATGAGATTGGAGATCGACAAGTTGAGATGATGCGAGAGGCGATGCATCTCGATATCAATAAATAGATGTTCAACTTTCAAGTAATAAAAAGAGCTTTTATCACGACCATTCCAGTCTTAATGGGCTACTCGGTTTTAGGTTTGGCTTTTGGATTGTTGATTCAAAAAGCGGGTTACAACTGGATTTGGGCTCTTTTTAGCAGCCTTTTTGTCTATGCTGGATCAATGCAGTTTGTTTTGGTTAGTCTGCTGATTAACCAGGTTCCTTTAGCCACAGTAGTTGTCACCACCCTTTTGGTAAATTCCCGCCACCTTTTTTATGGTCTCTCTTTCATAGAGAAATTTAAAGGGTTAGACAAACGGCGTTACTACATGATTTTTTCTCTGACCGATGAAACATACGCTTTGCTGACAACTTTAAGCTACAGAGGCTATAAAGAGAACGAAGACGATTTAATGTTGGCAATAGCCTTTCTCAATCAGCTGTATTGGATTACAGGATCTACCTTAGGAGCTGTTTTGGGCTCATTTGTTCCGTTTAATACAGACGGAATTGAATTTGCCATGGCGGCACTGTTTGTTGTGATAGTGGTTGAACAGTTTTTGGCGAATGTTAACCGTAAAAGTACTTTAATAGGTTTTGTCTGTGCAATAACAGCACTTATGATTTTTGGGCCCAATCAGTTTCTCATTGCCGCTTTAGGAGCCGTTGTAATTATTCTCCTGCTTTTAAAACCGATATTGGGGGAAAAGAGATGAACATTGGGCACTCACTTTTAATAGTAGCGGTAACGGCGATATCGACATTAGCAACAAGAGCCACACCGTTTATCCTATTTTCGGGCAAAAAAAGGAGAGTTCCCAATTTTATTATCTATTTAAGTAACCTACTGCCACCGGCTGTGATGGCAATTTTAGTTGTTTATGCCCTGAAAGAACTCTCATTCAGCTCTTTGGAGGGGTATTTCCCCTCTCTTTGTGCGGTTGGTGTAACCGTTGTACTCCATCTGATAAAAAGGAATACCCTTTTAAGTATATTTGGCGGTGTTACCGTCAATATGATTTTGGTTCAACATTTTCATCTTTAGTTGAAACACGCCTTTGAGCGGTGTATTATCAACATATGAGAAGAACTTCCATTGAAACTTACGGATACAATTTTGTTCCTTCCCAGTTTCTTAAAGAGGGCTGTGATGAGTACTATTTTCGCAATAAACAGATTGAACATTGGGATGCCAAATGGAGAGCTTTGAGTGCTCAAGAAAGGGTTGTTTTAGAGAACCAAGGCAATATCTGTCCCAACTGGGATGATGTTTATGTTGAAGATCCGATAGATTTAAAGCTGATTCGGAACAACTACTTTTTCGGGTTGGTTAGAATCGGCTCAATGGAGCCTTACACGGTTGGCTACCACGACTTTGTCCTACCTGAGGGGATCAGAGACAGCCACATAATCAGTAGCGATATCGGTCGTCATTGTAGTATTCATAGGGTAGCCTATCTGTCCCATTACATAATAGAAGCTGAGAGTATACTAAGTGAGATAGATGAGATGGATAGTACCAGCCATGCAAAATTCGGTAACGGTATTGTCAAGAAAGGGGAAGAGGAGAAGGTTCGAATCTGGCTTAATATTATAAATGAGTCTGAAAACAGACCTGTTCTTCCTTTTGAAGAGATGGTGGCTGCCGATGCCTTTATTTGGGGAATCTACCGGGAATACCCCCTCTTTTTAACGCGATTAAAAGAGTTTACCCAAAACAGTGTTGATGAGAACCGCGGTTATTACTCAAGTGTAGGTAGAAATTCGGTTATTAAGGCTTGCAGAATCATTAAAGATGTTAAATTCGGGGAAGCCGTATATGTTAAAGGGGCCAACAAACTTAAGAATTTGACCGTAAAAAGTCATAAAGATTCCCCTTCCCAAATAGGGGAGGGTGTTGAATTGGTTAATGGAATTATCGGCTATGGGTGTCGTATTTTCTACGGTGTTAAAGCTGTCAGATTTGTCATGGGAGATAACAGCAACTTAAAATATGGAGCCCGATTGTTAAATGCCCTTTTGGGAGACAACTCAACAATCAGTTGCTGTGAAGTTTTAAACGCCCTGGTATTCCCGTTTCACGAACAACACCATAACAACAGCTTCCTAATTGCGTCTATGGTTCAGGGGCAATCAAATATGGCTGCCGGGGCTACCATAGGCTCAAATCACAACACACGCCGTAACGATTTAGAGATGCATGCCAAAAGGGGATTTTGGCCGGCACTTTCCAGTTCTATTAAATTTAACAGCATGTTTGCCTCCTTTAGCTTAATCACCAAAGGGAATTATCCCAATGAATTGAATATTCCGATTCCATTCTCAATGGTCGGATATGCCGAAGATTTAAAACAGGTTACTTTAATGCCTGCCTACTGGTGGCTCTATAACCGGTATGCATTGGAACGTAATGCCCATAAATTTCAGGACAGAGATAAAAGAATATTTAAAACCCAACCGATTGAGACCGACTACTTCGCAATCGATACGATTGAAGAGATTCTCAAAGGGATGGATTTACTCAGTTTGTGGGTCGGCAAAGCTGCACTCAGAGAGAGACTCATTGCCCCTATTTCTGCCGGCAGTGAAGAGGCTATCAAAGAACAGGGTGCTTTGTTATTGGAGACCCATCCCGAGCAAGTCTCCTATTTAAAGGTGGAAGCAGAAGGCATTGAGCGGAGTGAAAATCCTGCCATTATATTAAAAGCTGCCGAAGGGTATCGCTCCTACCAGCAGATGCTCCTCTACGGTTCGCTAAAAACAATTCTAATGTACCTTGATGAGAACAATTTAGACTTCGACCAATTTCAAAAAGAGAGTATCAAGTGGTTATTGAATCCTAAAAACAAAGATTTTATAAGAACCCCTTATGTCAATTTAGGGGGAATGCCAATCAGTGAAGCTTTGATTATTAAACTGATAAAACAGGTGGAACTTAAAAAGATTAACAGTTGGGATGAGATTCATTCACAATACCGACAGTGGTGGGACATTTACCCTAAAGTTAAAGCAATAGTCTCTCTGCAGACTCTCCAGAAACTGGCTAAAGTCGCCTCTTTGGATAAAAATCATTGGGCATTTTTTATTGAACGTTTTATTCAGCTTTGTGATGAAAATGAGAATGAGGTATATCGTTCCCGCAAAAAAGATTATGATAATGCTTTTAGTAGAATCGTCTATAGAAATCAAGCTGAGATGGAGAGTGTTCTGGGTAAAATAGAGGAGAATGAATTTGTTGTTTTAGTAAAAAGCAAGATGGAACAACTTAGAACTCTTGGTCGTCGCTTTTCTCCTTAGCTTCAATGTGTTACATTAGAGGTATGAGAGAGATTGGTTATACACCGCCAAAAAGAGAGATGCACCGCTTTCCGGTTTTTACCGATGAGTTAATAAAAGGGGTTTTTGAGATCGACAGTTTTGTTAATCAGAGTCTCATTGCAGAAGCCTCTTTTAATAGCGAGATTAAGGTAGAGCTGTCAGCATGTTTGAGCGGATATGCTAAAAATTACCTGATTGATTTAGCCTTAGACTACGATTTGAAAATTGCAGCCTCCACAAAAAAACAGGAGATTATAAACAAACTTGCAGAACAAATTATCAGTCGTTTTCCCAAAATGATGGTCTATCTACCCAAATCGAATCTGAAGTTTTTGACTAAGTTCTCTGTTGATAACAATGTAATAAAAGTAAATGATAATACTCTTCAATATCACGAAATTTCTCACATCCATAATTTTGGGTTACTGTTTCTTTATCGGAGAGGCAAAGACCTTTATGCCGTTGTTCCCCAAGAACTAATGGACTCATTAAAACTCCTGCAAGAAAAAAGGATATGGGAGATGGCAACACTGCACCAACGCTTTAATGCCTATGCCGTGGCTCTATCAAATCTCTACGGGGTATTAGATATTGATCAGTTTGCCCTTATTTGGAACCGTTTTGAAGCCGAGGTAATTACTCCCGCAATGGCCCAAGACGAGCTAAAAGAGTTGGAAAAGGTTCAATACTATTGGTGGTTCGATGATGAATTGATTATCTCTTCATTCTTCTCAAATACCGAAGAGGTGGATGAGTTTTTAAGTAAAGTGAGACCAGTCTCTTATTACATCCCCACTCGCGGAGAGCTTATCTCCTATTTTAAAGCCCCGTATGCCCAAGACTCTTTCGCCGTAAACGAGATGTTGGAGTTTCTTAAGGGGTACAAAATCTCTGCTGACGAACAGATAGAAGACCTCATTGAAGAGATTACCGACAGTTGTGTTGTCGGAAACGGGATGCAGGATGTTTTTAATCTTCTCAATGAATATGAGGTTCTGCTTAACGGGATGGAAGAGATAAACAAGTTTACCGAACTCTATGTCCAAATGAGCGACAGCTGTCGTAAGTGGGAACTTAGGGGTCATACTCCAAATTCACTGAAGAAAAGTAGCCGTTCTGGCTAAAATCTATCTTGACGAAAAGAGTCCTCTTTGTCATTATTGACACAAAAGAGAGAAGTGTAATAATTATCATTGTCACTTCTCTCCAATAATGTATTGAGGATTGAAATGGATAAAAAAGCTATTGTAACCGGTGGTTCGAAAGGAATCGGGCTGGAGATAGTATTATCTCTTCTCAGAGAGGGCGTGGAAGTCTACTACCTTTGTAGAACGCAGGGACCAAGTAAAGAACAGATATGTGAGTTGACTCAAGCAGAACCTTACATGGTTCACTGGATTGCTTGTGATTTAAACAACTCCGAAGAGCTTGAGAAAACTTTAGACACCATTTTAGAAAAAGAGAGAAAAATTGATATTCTTGTCAATAATGCCGGAATAACCAAAGACGGCTTAATAATGAGGATGAGTGACCAACAGTGGGATGAAGTTCTAAAAGTTAATCTGACAAGTGCTTTTATAACCTGTCGGAAAGTAGGGCGCCAGATGGCCTCTAACAGGGGCGGGGCCATAGTAAACATCGCTTCTGTTGTGGGCATTACCGGAAACGCAGGACAGACAAATTATGCTGCCTCAAAGGCGGGACTGATTGGGTTTTCCAAAAGTTTGGCAAAAGAGCTGGCGTCCCGTTCTGTCAGAGTCAACGTAGTCGCTCCCGGATTTATTGCCACCGATATGAGTGCTGTTTTACCGGATAACGTTAAAGAGTCAATCAATCTACAAATACCACTAAAGAGGATGGGAGAAGCCAAAGAGGTTGCAAATGTTGTCACATTCCTTTGCTCCGATTTAGCTTCATACATCACCGGTGAGGTAATAAAAGTTGATGGCGGGATGGTAATGTAGGGAGGCTAAAGATGAGGCGTGTAGTAGTAACAGGGATGGGAACGGTAAATCCCCTCGGTCACAGTGTTGATCAGTTATGGGAGAATATAAAAAAGGGGAGAAGCGGAATCGGCCCCCTAACAAAATTTGATACGAGCCAATACAGCGTAAAAATAGCCGGGGAGGTTAAAGATTTTAATCCGGAACCCCTTTTAGAAAGCAAAGAGATAAGAGCTCTAGCCGACTTTAGTCTTTATGCGTTACACGCTGCGGTTCAGGCAATGCGACAAGCCAGACTCACCGACAGCGAAGGCTCTTTTGACCCCTATCGCAGCGGCGTGTATATGGGTAACGGAATTGGGGGATTTGAAATAGTTGAGGAAAATTTGGAAAAACTTTTAGATAGAGGCCCCAGAGCGGTTGCCCCATTAACAATTCCCAAGTTGATAGCCAACGAAGCTGCCGGAAACATCGCCATGAAGTTTCAGATCAAAGGCCCCTGTCATACAACGGTAACAGCCTGTGCCGCCGGTACCGATGCCATAGGAGCTGCTTTTCATGCCATAAAACACGGCATTGTTGATCTGGCTGTCAGCGGCGGAACCGAAGGTGCAATTACCAAGTTAGCCGTTGCCGGATTCTCAAGACTGCAAGCTTTGAGTACCGCTTATAACGATGCTCCCGAAACAGCTTGTCGACCTTTTGATTCCACCAGGGACGGTTTTATCATAGGGGAGGGATCAGGGATTCTTATTTTGGAAGAGCTAGAACATGCCAAAAAAAGAGGTGTTCCGATTTTAGGCGAAATAATAGGTTACGGGATGACTTGTGATGCCTACCATTTAACAGCACCGGATCCCGACGGAGACGGGGCTGCCAGGGCTATGACTTTAGCCATTAAAGAAGCCGGTATCGAGCCATCCCAAATTTCTTACATAAACGCCCACGGAACAAGCACTCAGGCAAACGATGTAATGGAGACCAAAGCAATAAAGAAGAGTTTTGGTCCGCATGCCTACAAACTGAAAGTCTCGTCGACAAAATCGATGACAAGCCACTTGATAGCAGCCGCCGGAGCCGTTGAAGCCATAATTACAATGATGGCAATCAAAGACTCCTTCATCCCCTGTACCCTCAATCTAAACCAAATTGACAGCCAATGTGACTTGGATTATGTCCCAAATAAGGGAGAATATGGTAATATTGAGTATGCACTGAGTGAATCTCTCGGTTTTGGGGGGCACAATGGTGCTCTTGTTTTTGCCCGTTACCGAGAGTGAAGGAGTTCTAATGTCAAGTTCTTACACCTCTGTAGAAGATTTAATTCCCCATAGGTCCCCTTTTCTTTTTGTCGATAAATTGGTCATGGTTACGACAGCTAAGATTGTAGGAGAAAGGTATTTTGACCCCGGTGAATCGTTCTTTAAAGGTCATTTTCCCGGCCATGCAGTAGTCCCGGGGGTACTTTTAATTGAAACAATGGCTCAATGCGGCGGAGCGGGCGCCCTTGAGGCGGGTCTTGTGGATGAGGGATCTTTTTTTGTTCTGGCCACAATCGAGAAAGCAAAGTTTCGCAATCAGGTAAAACCGGGCGATACTACAGTTTTAGAGGTAGAGAATTTAAGAGTATCTAAGCAGATGATTCGCCAAAGAGGCAAAGTACTGGTTGACGGTGAAGTCGCCGCTGAGGCTACTTGGATGTGCATTATTAGTCAAAAAGGAACTTAGTGTGATAATAAAACAAAAAATTGTCCGTAATGTCTGTCTTACAGCCCATCCGATTGGATGTGCAGTGTTTGTTAATGAACAAATCAGATTCTTAGAGAATAAACTTGATGAAAGACAAAAACGACTCTTTCCCAAAAGGGTTTTAATAATCGGAGGGTCAACCGGCTATGGACTGGCAACAAGGCTTGTCAGCGCAATAAACGGAAAAGCAGCCACAATAAATGTCTCCTTTGAACGGGAAGCCCAAGAGAACAAGGTTGCGACTCCCGGGTGGTACAATACTAAAGCTTTTGAAAAAGAGGCTAAAAGTCGCTCTCTCTATGCCAAATCAATCTTTGGAGATGCCTATTCAGACGAAGTAAAAGAGGAGGTGGCAACTCTGATTGCCAAAGACCTTGGGCAAGTTGATTTGGTTGTCTACTCTTTGGCTTCTCCTATGAGAATTGACCCCAAAACAAAAGAGATTTACAAATCGGTAATAAAACCAATCGGAAAACCGTTTGAAGCACTGTCGGTTAATGTGGAGAGTGGAATTATTGAGAAGGGGTTCTTTGAAGCCGCAGAGCAAGAGCAGGTTGAACAGACAGTAAAAGTAATGGGCGGAGAAGATTGGGTTTTATGGATTGATTACTTAAAAAAGCGCAATCTGTTGGCAAAAAACGTTAAAACAGTTGCCTTTTCTTATATCGGGCCAGAGCTGACTTATCCAATCTACAGAAGCGGAACAATCGGTAAAGCCAAAGAACATTTAGAAAACAGTGCTTTTGAGATTACAAAAAGTTTAAAAGAGCTCGGCGGCGA
>JBAYOE010000020.1:0-13522 GCA_041678405.1 Sphaerochaetaceae bacterium
AAAGATTTCATTTTCCATCTTCATTGCTTCCATAATCAACAGAATGTCGTTTTTGCTCACCTTATCACCGACACTTACTTCGCTGCGCAGAATGAGACCCGGCATCGGAGCCCTGACTTCAACTTTTTCGGTTGTCGTTACGGCAGCAGCCACAACAGAGTTTGTTTCAACAACAGCCTCCTGAGCTTTTTGAGTGATTCCGTCTTTAACTGTGATGTTGTAAGCGACGCCGTTGACAATGGCCTGAGAACCTTTCAGTTCAACGGCATAGGTGTTCTCATTAACCTGAACGGTGTATCCGCTATCGCCGCTCTTTCTCTTTTTGGAACTCTTTTGAGCCTCTTTTTCCTCACTGAGTAATCTGACACCGTTAACCTTGGCATTTCCTGTCAGATACAGAATCCCCTTCTCTTTACAGGAAGCGGCAATGAAGATATTCTCCTCGGTTTCGGGAAGATTTTCACCTTTGAGCATCTCAACGGCGGCTTTGACCCCTTTTTTCGGGTCTTTGTCGTTGATATCGACAGCTTTCTCTTTTGTCGGTTCCAATTCCAACTGTTTGCTTGAAATTTTAACGACTTCAGCATCGGGTTCAACGGGAGTTTTACCAAAGTAACCGAGAACCATTTTTCCGTATCCTTCGGCTATTTTCTCCCAAGGTCCGAACATTACGTTGTTGAAAGCCTGCTGGAAGTAGAATTGTGATACCGGGGTAACGCTGGTTGCATAACCGCCCTTGGCAACGACTTCCACCATTGCTTTTGTTATGTCGGTATAGTGGTGCATCAGACCGTTGTCTCTCAGCATCTGGGTATTTGCCGTTAAGGCACCGCCGGGGAGGGGTGAAAACGGAATTAAAGGGTTAACCATTGTGGCTTCGGGAGGTAAAAAGTAGTCGCTCATCGCCTCTTGGAAAATCTGCTCTGCTTCCATGACTTTATCGATGTCGATATCCAAAGTATATTTTGTTCCCCTCAAAGCATGCCACATTGTAATGATATCGGGTTGACACGTTCCGCCGCTGACAGGTACCAACGAAAGGTCGACTTGGTCGGCTCCGGCATCAAGGGCACTTACATACTGTTGAATACAGACACCGGCAGTATCGTGGGAGTGAAACACTAAGTTCATCTCATCCCCCAGAAGTTTTCTTGCCCTTTTAATCGTATCGTAAACGACTTTGGGGGTAGAAGTACCTGAAGCGTCTTTAAAACAGACAGAATCGTATGGAATACCTGCTTCCAAAATATCTTTTAATGTTTTTTCATAAAATGCAGGATCGTGAGCTCCGTTTGCCCCGGGAGGCAGTGCCATCATTGTTACGCAAACTTCGTGACGAAGGCCTTGGTCATGGATGGCTTGGCCGCTGTCAATCAGATTATTGACGTCATTTAAAGCATCGAAATTGCGAATGGTTGAAATGCCGTGTTTTTTAAAAAGTTTTGCATGAAGTTTAATAATGTCGCGCGGTTGTGAATCGAGTCCGACAACATTAATTCCTCTGGACAGAGTCTGCAAATCGGCATCGTTTCCTGCTGCTTTTCTGAACTGATCCATCATGTCAAAAGCATCTTCGTTGGTATAAAAATAGAGAGACTGGAACCTTGCTCCGCCGCCAGCTTCAAAATGGGTAATCCCCGCATTCTTGGCAGCCTCTACAACTGGGATGAAATCTTTGGTAAAAACTCTGGCACCGTAGACAGACTGGAAGCCGTCTCTAAATGCCGTACACATAAACTTAACTTTTTTCATTGGGTACTCCTTAGATGGTTTTCTAGCGCTCCGATTGCGCTACTGCGGCGGTAATCGCTGCTGCGATTTCTGGTTGGTCAGTTACCGTCACCGCAGGGCTCAAAATTGCCTGTGGTTTCTTGGCAACAACGGCAACCTCTTGCGGAGTGTATTTGATGACCAAAAATGAGAGGAGTTTTGTAGAAAATACCAGCAGTATGAGAAAGACAAAAACAAAACCCATTCCCAAAAGTATCAGAATTAATCCATTATTAATTTGCTCTATGAGTAACTCTTTTGGCATTTGTAGTAGCATGTGCTGTGCTCCTTATTCTGTCAGCTGCCCCTTTTAAAAAGGGGATTAGATATTTTTTTATCACTATACCTAACAATATTAACTCTTTCAAGGTGTTATGTTTATATATCAGCAGTTATTGTCAGACCTTACATTTTTTTTGCAAATATTCTTATTATTTTGTAGAAGAAACAGCTGTTTTGGTAAAAAAGCTAGGTTTAGAACCTAAACAAAATATTTCTAAAAACCTCCATTTTACTTTTGCCCAAAAAAATGGGGTCAACCTTTTCTTTTTAACTGTGGTTGGATTTTAGTTCTGTTTTCATTAGATTGGGGATTATGAGAACTGAAAAAAAGAGGAACAAAAAAACAGCAAAACAATCTCTGCTGATTGTCCTTGGCTCGGTCTTTGTTGTTATGGGTGCTATAGGAGTTGTTTTACCGCTGTTACCCACCACCCCTTTTGTACTTCTTGCATCAGCCTGTTATTCACTCTCCAGTCCCAAATTGGCCCGAAAACTTGAACAGAGCAGGGTGCTGGGAAGTTATCTCAGGCACTGGAGAACAGGTGAGGGAGTCCCGCTTAGAACAAAAATTTTAGCCATCGGTTGGCTGTGGCTCGGTTTGATAATCAGTATGGTAATAGCCCATTCGCAGATTGTGTACATAGTTCTGCCGATTATCGGGACAACTGTCACTTTTCATATTGCCATGATACGCAACAAACATAAAATTACCCAAAAGGAGAGTGAAAACGGTGTCTCTCCATTTATTTGTGGAATTGAAGAAAAGAGTGCTACACTTACAGATGAAACAGCCGAATAAATATTATTTGGCAAAAGGATGATTATGAGAGATGAATATATCCATCTTTATTGGAAAACGGTAAGAAAAAAGAGAGTTTTTTCAACCCCCCTTTTTGACATAACTCAGGTATTGCGAGAGTCGACTGACGGACGCAGCGGTAATTTTATTGAAATTGATGCACCAAAGTGGGCAACGGTAATTCCCTGGTTTATTAACGAAGAGGGCATAGCCTCTTTTGTTATGGTTAGACAGTACCGGCATGGAAGTAACTCAGTGACAGTCGAGTTTCCGGCGGGAATTGTCGAGGGGAATGAGACACCTCAGCAAGCTGCACTGCGGGAGCTGGAGGAAGAGACCGGTTTTATTCCAACCGGAAAAGTTGTAGAGCTGGGCTCTGTCAGTCCCAATCCTGCTTTTATGAACAACAGAGTCTGGTTTTATCTGGTCGAAGGGGTTGTTAAAGAGGGGGAAAAGGACTTTGATCCCCACGAACAACTCGATACTTTGATTCTTCCGGTGGAAGAAGTCCTGGAGTTAATGGGGACAAGCGAGTTCGATAACGGCATAATGGTAATAGCTCAAGCTTTCTTTTTGCGCTATGCTCAAAACAACCAACACCTTTTAGGTTAGCGGAGAAAATTATGAAAAAGAGTCTTTTATTTCTTACTTTAATTATTGTTTTAACAGGTTGCCAAAGCGTTGCTCTGAATCAGGCTAAAAGGAGTGTTGAGGTAAATGCAAGTGCAACTGTCTATGCAAAGGCAGATGTTGCCAACTTTGCGGTCTCTATTTCCGAATTGGCTCAAACAACGGTTGAAGCTCAACAAAGTGTGAATTCTAAAGTGGCTACACTGCTTGAAGTTCTGATTTCCAACAATGTTTTAGAGAAAAATATTAAAACGACAAATTTGAATATCTATCCTGAGTACCGTTACAAAGATGGGGAACAGATCCTAGTCGGCCAAAGAGTAACCCAATCTCTTTATGTGGTTCTCACAAATGTTGATAAAGAGGGCAAAGCTCTTTCGACAATAATTGATGAGCTTTCACAAATCAGCAATATTTCGGTTAACTCAATCACATTTGGCAAAGAGAATACTGACAGCGAATATTCCTTAAGCAGAGTTCTTGCCATAAATAAGGCATACCAAAAAGCAAGTGAATATGCAAATGCAGCCAACCTGAAAGTCGGCAAACCCCTTAAAATAAGTGAAAACGCAAACAGTAATTATCTTGGGGCTCCAGTTTTAAGAGTTGAAGCGGTAAAAGCTTTAAGCATGGATAGCTTATCGGCATCGGTACCCACCGGCGAATTGGAGATAACAACAACAATCAGCGTTGTTTATGAGCTGAAATAGACTATTGGTTCAAAGCTTTAAAATGGTATAACCGGGAACCAAAATCTCCTAAAATTCTGGTTTCCCGGTTGTAGTTTCCGCTGTATTGGTCATTCAGTCTTATGCCGTGGTAGGCTAAAATATCCCCGCTGACAATGTAATACTCTATCTCACTTTCCAACTTAATCTCGGTTTCATCTTTCGCATTGAGTCCTTTTTCCCACTCTGTCGGGAGAAATTCTTTTCTTGGGGTAACGGCGTAAATCAGTTCACTGTCGGCAAACGGAACTTTTAATATCTCTTCATAGGAATTTGACTTTGCCAAAGTTTGATGATAAAGGATTACAAACTCAGAGCGCTCTTGGTTTGTCAGTGCCCAAATTATTCTGTTTTCGCCACTCTCTAAACTAAAGAACTCGCCAAACTGAAACAGGTCTCTATACAGTTTGTAGTACTCAATCTGCTTTTTTATAGCTTCTTTTTCCCTCTTACTCAGAGAGTTGAAATTCATTTGATAACCAAGAAGGCCAAAAGCACCGCTGTTAAAAGAGGATTCAAAATTGTTTAAACGGAGAGTCTGAGGATTAAATGAGGAGCCTATAATATTGAGAGTTGTATTTTGAGGATAAGAACAGAGAATTCCTTCCTGAATTTTAAGACGGTCAAACAAATCAGTTTTGCGACTGACGCTCATCTGAGAAGAGAAACAGAGAAATCCTAAATCAAATCTGTTTTCTTTTGAGGATGTCATTTCTAAAATGAGTTTAGGGAAAGTTTTTGTGATTCGCTCCAATACATTAAAAAGAGCCAAAAAATAGCGATGGGCAAACCCGTCGGTAAAACTGAGGTCATTGGTTAAGCTTTGATTCATATCCCATTTTAAATAATCGATGTTACCGACTGAAATGAAAGACGAAACAGTATTAAAAATATAATCACTGACATCGGGATTTGTTAAATCCAACAGATAAATTGACTGGTCAAGTTCGCTGTTGATAATCCAATCTCTATTATTTTTATAGATTTCACTCTCTTTGCTGACAGCTTCCATCTCTACCCAAAGGCCAAACAGCAGGCCATAAGAGTGAATTTTTTTGGAAAAAGAGGCTAAACCATCGGTAATCTTTTTAGTGTTAATCTGCCAATTACCCAAGCCGCTTTGATTATCATTTCGGTTGTCAAACCACCCATCTTCAAGGATAAAAAGTTCTGCGCCCATCTCCTTGGCGGTTTTAGCCGATGAGAGGAGCTCTCTTTCACTGTAGTCGTACTCTGATGACAATGCTATAACAGGGCGTCTGACATATTGCCATTGCCCTCTTGTAATATGATTTTTAACGAAAGCGTGAAAATTAGAAATTACTCCGTTCAAGCCTCTGTGAGAATAAGCCATTACTGCCTCGGGAGTTTCAAATTTCTCTTCGGCTTTCAGACTCCACTTAAACGATGAACTGTTTAGTCCCGCTAGAATTCTGACTTTATTGTTAGGTGTTTTCTCAACTATTTTACAGTGGTTGCTGCTGTAAATAAGATTAAAGGCGTAACAGTTCCCCCAGTTGTTTGACGCTTCCTTATCTTTGAGAAACAGAGGAATACCATAGATAGCGGAACTGCCACAATGCAGTTCAGCCTGTTTGACTTTTTCACTGTTTGTAACTAAATCAAAAGAACCGGAAGGAAAATCGAGTTGCATAGAGGAGAGTTTATTTATCTCAATAGTTTTATTTGAGGTATTGGTTAATACTGCTTTTCGACTGATAACATCGCTTGAATAAAACACAGTATAAAAAAGTTCCACTTTTATATTTAAATGAGAGTCCTCCAAAGTAACAACTAAAGTAGAACACTCCTTATTATCGCCATAAGATTGGGGAAGTCCCGAAAAAGAGCGGGGTTTTCCCCCTATTATCCTATACTCTTTATAGGAGAGATTTCCGTTATTTAATCCTTCGATGTTGTTAACTAAAAGAGCAGTCTCTTTAAAATCAGAGGTTCCCTGCGGGGAGTACTCAAGACACATACCGTTTGAATTATCGGGTGAAGAAGATTTGTAATAGAGAGCAACAACCTTATCGGTCTCTTTTAATCTTCTCCCGTAATAGAGATGCTCAAGTTGTTTGTTTTCAGTAACACGAAAAAGATAGGTGCTTAAATTTGTGTTGAGACTAAAGAGAAAATTCTTCTCATAGATCATAACAGCCCCCTTGTCTCTGATGATAACACCATTGTGGTAAGGCTAAAAGAACTTTAAAACTTTGTCTGTCACTTTACAAAGATGGGGAAGAGAGCTCTCTTCCCCAAAAAGGTGCCGACCGGATTCGAACCGGTGAATAGAGGTTTTGCAGACCTGTCCCTTACCACTTGGGTACGGCACCGTTGCATTGGCCAAGATAGCAGAAAAAAAGATGAAAGGCAAGGCGTGGGAGTGTTGTAAAAAAAGTTCTTAAAGGGTAAACATTGAGCTAACCAAAGGAGAGGAGCATGGAAAGCAGAATCGATTTTAAAACCTTGGAAAACTTCATGGTTGATGTATTAAAGTGTTACAATGTAAGTGATGAGGATGCTTCTGCGGTAGCGGAAGTCCTGATTGAATCAGACAAGAGAGGAATCGATTCTCACGGCATAGGCCGGTTTAAGCCGATTTATCTCGATCGGATTGATTCTAAGATAATGAATCCACAAACAAAAATAGACCTGATTAAAGACGATAAAACAGCGGCTGTCTTAGACGGAAACAACGGATTAGGAATCGTCGTTGCCAAAAAGGCGATGGGTATTGCCATTGAGAAAGCCAAAGAGTACGGGATGGGGATGGTCGCAGTCAGAAACAGCACTCACTATGGAATTGCCGGCTACTATGTGACAATGGCAACCAAAGAGGGGATGATTGGAATTACGGGAACAAATGCCCGCCCTTCGATTGCCCCTACTTTTGGAGTTGAGAATATGTTGGGGACAAACCCCATCACCTTCGGATTGCCAACCGACGAAGAGTTCCCTTTTGTGTTGGATTGTTCAACCAGTGTGACTCAGAGGGGAAAGATAGAAGTTTACGGAAGGGCTGAAAAAGAACTTCCAGACGGATGGGTTATCGGAAGAGACGGTAACAGCCGTACCGATACAAAGCAGATTTTAGAGGATTTAAATACCGGAGAGGCAGCGTTAACCCCTTTGGGAGGAATTGGAGAACTGGGTGGCGGTTACAAAGGCTACGGTTATGCCACAGTAGTTGAAATTTTAAGTGCAGCATTGGCCAACGGCTCTTTTTTGAAGCAACTTAACGGTTTTGACCCGGACGGAAAAGCAATTGCCTATCCTTTAGGACACTTTTTCATTGCAATAGACCCTGAGCGTTTCATGGGCAGAGAGATTTTTAAAAGTGTTGGTGGTACAATCTGCCGTCAATTGAGGGCTTCCGAAAAAGCCCCGGGGAGAAATAGAATTTACACAGCTGGTGAGAAGGAGTGGATCGCTTATAATCAAAGAAAGGAGAACGGAATTCCGATTCCCGCCTCTTTGCAAAAAGTGCTAATAGAGTTAAGGGATAAACACAACTTAAATTATGTTTTTGAGTTTGAGAAAAAACAGTAGGAGTCAATTCAATGGAGAATCTAAAAGAGAGAGCCTTAGAGTATCATGTAAAGGGAAAGATAGAAGTAATTCCCACAAAAGGGTGTCAAACAGCAGATGAGCTCTCTTTAGCCTATACTCCCGGAGTGGCTTTCCCAGTCTTGGAAATTGCCGATAATAAAGAGTTGGCTTATGAATATACCTCAAAAGGGAACTTAGTCGGCGTTATTTCAAACGGAACTGCCATCTTGGGACTCGGTAACAGAGGCCCTTTAGCCTCAAAGCCTGTTATGGAGGGAAAGGGGGTTCTCTTTAAAAGGTTTGCCGATATCGATGTTTTTGACATTGAAGTAGATACAACGGATGTCGATAAGTTTGTCGAAACGGTCAAAGCGATAAGCCCTACTTTCGGGGGGATAAATTTGGAAGATATCAAGAGCCCCGAATGTTTTGAGATAGAGAGAAGATTGATTGAAGAGTGTAATATTCCCGTTTTTCATGATGACCAGCATGGTACAGCAATCATAACAACAGCGGCTCTGTTAAACGGCTGCGAATTGACAAACAGGCAACCTAAAGATTTAAAAGTTGTTATTCAGGGTTCCGGAGCGGCGGGCTTAAGCAGTGCAAGGATGTTTTTAGCAGTCGGAGTCAAAAAGGAAAACTTAATTTTAATAGACAGTAAAGGGGTTATCCATTCCGAAAGAGAAGACCTAAATCTGTACAAAAGAGAGTTTGCAATCGTCACTGAAAAAAGAAATGCCGAAGAAGCTCTTAAGGGAGCCGATTTGTTTATGGGTCTGTCGGTAGCCAATAGTATAACTACCGAGATGCTTTTATCGATGGCGCCAAATCCAATGGTATTTGCCCTGAGCAACCCCGACCCCGAAATCAGCTACGAGACAGCTGTTGCAACCCGCAGCGACATAATAATGGCGACGGGGAGAAGCGATTATCCCAATCAGATAAACAACGTGTTGGGCTTTCCTTTTATCTTTAGAGGAGCCTTGGATGTCAGAGCAACAAAGATAAGCGAAAAGATGAAGCTCTCTGCAGCCAAAGCTTTGGCACAATTGGCCAAAGAGCCGGTCATTGAGATTGTCGAGCGCTCTTACAAAGGGCAAAAGTTTAGTTTTGGAGCCGATTATATTGTCCCCAAACCGTTTGATCCCAGAGTCATCGAGTATGTTGCCACCGCAGTGGCTCAGGCTGCCTGTGATGAGAATCTGGCAGCCAAACCTATTTCAGATTGGGATGGCTACAGAAAATCTTTGGCAAAGAGAATTGAGAAATACTACTAAAAGTTACTCCTCAAGACCCCAAAGCTCTTTTAGTTGATTCTTGGCCTGGTCGATAACCTGCTGGTACTGTTGATTTAACTTTGAGTAACTGTTTTGTAAAAGTTGGATAAACTCCGGATCCTGGTCAAGTGAGTAGTTTGCACTGCTTCCGTACTGTTGCATCAACTGCTCCCTTTTTTGTTCATATATCGGTTGGTACTGAGCCCGTGCCCGTTCTAAAAGGGAGTTTCTGGCTTCAACGTACTTACCCATAAATGTCCCTATTTGGCTTATAAGATTAGCCGATTGAGACTCTTGACCGTCAATTATTTTTGCGATGTGAATCAGTTTGTCGACTCTCAGTTTATAATCGTCGGTATGGGGAAGAGCCAAGTTTAAAACTACCGTTGAAGAGAGACCTTTTTTTAAAAGAATCTGGCGCTCTTTGTCGGCTTTTGAATAAGCTTTTTCAATGTGTGTTCCGTCACTCTCAATTTCGGAAAGATATGAGCCGGCTAAACGTCGAGCTTCGGTAACAGTTGATTCGGCTCTGATTTTATCGGGGTCGGCAGCTATATCAGCTGTTTTTTCCAGAGCTATCTCCCAAGCCGATTTCAATAATGCCATGCTTAAAACTCCTTAAAAAAGTAGATGTTCCACTGATAAGATAGCAACACTGAAGCGCTTGGACAAGTAAGGGAAAGAAAAAAGGCTTTGTTGTAGACCTCAAAGAGAAAAATCGGTACTCTGAATTCATGGAGAGTTCCAAAGCCCTTTTTTATGAAGAGAGTTATCTACAAAAGAGTTCCTCGACAGTTGTGGCACTTAAAAAAGTCGGAGAATTAGATGCAATAATTTTAGATTCAACGATTTTTTATCCCGAAGGTGGAGGCCAACCGGGTGACAGAGGCTTTATTGATAACCTTAAAGTTCTTGATACACAGCGCATCGACAACGAGATTTGTCACTTGGTTGAAAATAAAGGCAACCTGAGTGTCGGTTCGGTTGTCACCATTAAAATTGATTGGTCTCACAGATACGACTATATGCAACAACACAGTGCTCAACATCTTCTGTCAGGGATGTTTTATACCCTTTTTAAGATTGGAACAGTCTCGGTTCATTTAGGAAGTGATGATTTCAGCATTGAATTGGATAGTCTGGATATTGATGATAAAACAATTTTAAAAGTTGAAGAGGAGGCTAATAAAGCCGTTTGTTCATCGGAATTGGTAAGTGATTCAATTTATCCTGATTCGGAGATTCCTAAACTTAATCTCAGAAGACCGATAAAGGTAGAAGGCGATGTTCGGATTGTTAAAATGGGTGATTATGATCGGATAGCCTGTGGGGGAATCCACGTTAAAAATCTTAATGAAATAAGGTATATACAGTTTTTGAGAACTGAGAGGATCAGGGGACATTTGAGAACTTTTTGGGTTGCAGGGGATCGCAGTGTCTCCTTAATAAGAAAAAACAGAGAGATTGTTGATATCAGCGGCACTCTCCTTTCCAGAGGCGGCGAACAGGTTGTTGATGGGATAAAAGAACTGCAAAGACAGATAGTTGATTGTAACTACCACTACGCTGTTCAAAGCGTAAAAGTTGCCCAACTCCTTTTTGAAAAAGAGGCTGTTGAGATTGAAAATCACAGTGTTGCGGTTTTTGATGCTACGGGGTGGAGTGATCCCGAGTTTAAAGCTTTAGCTGAAGTTCTTTTAAATCTTAACAATGTGGCTCTGGCGGTAGTAAGAGAGCAAAATGGAGAGAAACTTCAGTGGATGGTAGCCTTAAAGCAGGATAAAGAGGATTCCTCCTTTTTTAAAAGGGTTAAAGAGGAAGCTTTACCCTTAATTGAGGGCAAAGGGGGAGGAAGAACCCCACTTTGGCAGGGAGTCGGGACTAAAATCGGTGGTAAAAAGGAGTTTTTGGAGCAACTTTTAACAATCTTCACACAGATATTGAGTAGCAGAACTTTTTAGTGTTCAAAATAATCCCATTGCCAACAAAACTGTGCTATATTATCTTCTCAATCTATCATATTTTTAGGAGAAAAATTGATGGAGATCCTTTACGGATTCAAGCCGGTACACGATAACTCGTATACTATTTTGCTCTTTACCCTGATTCTGGGCAGTGGGTTTTTAATGACAAGGGTGACAAAAGTAGCAAAATTACCCCATGTTACAGGGTATCTTTTGGCTGGGATCTTAATAGGACCGAGCGTTTTAAAACTGGTTGATATCCAAACCGTAATGCAGCTTGACGTTGTTACCGATATTGCTTTGGCAATAATTGCCTTTTCGGTAGGACGTTTTTTTAAGCTTTCTAAGCTTAAATCAAACGGTATGAAATCGGTTGTCCTGACTCTGTTTGAGAGCGGCAGTGCAATGTTTTTAATAATGGTCTCAATGCACTATCTTTTTGACTTGCCGTGGACTTTTTGTTTAATGTTGGGAGCCATCGGCTCGGCAACCAGCTCTGCCAGTACTATGATGACCATTAGACAATACAAAGCCAAGGGGGTCTTCGTAGACTCAATTTTACAGGTTACGGCTCTTGATGATGCCTTTGCGCTGGTTGCTTTTAGTGTCAGTGCAGCTGTTTTACAGGCAGCTGAAATCGGTCATCTAACTTTTTCGATTGTGATGATTCCGGTGATTAAGAACATTGGCGCTGTTGCTTTGGGATTTGGTTCTGCTTACATTCTCAAGTACCTGATAGCAAAAAGAAACAGCGATGACCACCGCTTAGTTGTTTTGATGATAATAATCTTCGGCCTTGCCGGAGTCTGTTCAGAACTCTCCGTATCGCCACTTTTGTCTTGTATGGTCTTAGGGGCAACATACAGGAATATTACAAACGACAAACAGCTTTTCAGACTCCTGAATTTCTTTGCCCCCCCGATTCTGTTAACTTTTTTCGTCGTTTCAGGGATGAAACTTGATTTGCATATGCTAATTGTAGCCGGGGGAATGGGGATAGCCTATTTCTTTATCAGGATTGTGGGAAAGTATCTCGGAGCTTTTGCGGGAGCTTCAGTTTGTAAGATGGATAAATCGATTAGAAACTACTTGGGCTTAGCCCTTTTTCCCCAAGCGGGGGTTTCCATCGGATTAGCTGCACTCGGACAAAGACTCTTACCCCCTGATATGGCTAATCTACTGACAACTATTATTCTCAGTTCGGCTGTTTTGTATGAGGTGGCAGGACCCGCCGCGGCAAAATTTGCGATTGTCCTTTCCGGTTCAATTCCAAAAGACGACCAAGAGGAATTTCAAGAGCAGGAACAGGAGGACTAGTTCAGATACGCCTCAATCTCATCGGCTAGAAGAAGACTTCTCTTTTTTGCGTCTCCCGTATGATTTTTCTCATCCATTAAACAGAGAACCTCTTCTTTGGAAAGATACTCAGTAATCAACGGTTCGTTCGCCAAATCTTCTGCAAGAGGGTTTGCCAATCCTGCTTGAACCGGAATCCAAGCTTTCAGACTGTATGAGCGGATAAGTTCGTGCATATCTTGACGGTTTGCCCCTTTTGAACCAAGGGCCATTAAAAGAGGCTCTGTTGCGGCAAACATCCCATATTTTTTTAAATTCTCTTTAATTTTTTCCGAGTTGAAGGTTCCTGATTCAATTAACTTCTGACTGCTTAAAATAATCTCTTCGGTAGCTAAAAACATCAAAGGGATAACTATTCGCCTGTTGGCCGAATCATCTAAAGTCCGTTCCAAAGCAGAGTTTGCCGCATTGTCCCATAAAACGGCGACTTGGGAGGCAATAAGTCTGGCAAGAGAACAGACTTTTTCACCCAGTATGGGGTTTCTTTTAAACGGCATGGCACTTGAACCGACTTGGCTTTTGCCAAAAGGCTCTGAATACTCTCCAATCGGCGGTGATTGCATCAGCCTCAAATCGAGTGCCAATTTGCTTAAAGAGGCAGCTACACCGGCTAAGGCGTTTGCAACTCTCCAATCCTGTTTGCGGGGATAGACCTGACTGGCTACTAAAAAGCTCTTCAAAGAGAGCTCATCCATCACCTCTTTTTCCAATTGAAAGGCACTCATTGAACTCTTTTCAAGGAGAGCATTGTAGCTAGCGGCGGTTCCGACTGCCCCCTTAATCCCTTTGCCTTTGAGCTCTTCTTCAAGTTTTTTTAAATCTTTCAAATCGTGCAAAAGGTCTTGGGCAACAAATGCCAAACGATAGCCGATTGTTGTAGGCTCTGCCGGTTGTATATGGGTAAAACCTATGCAGGGGGTATCGGCACTCTCTCTTATTTTAAGAACAAACGTTGCTAAAAGCTTTTCTAGGAGGGTTATAATTAGCTTTAAAGCCTCTTTCTGCCTAAGGACATCGGTATTGTCAAGGATATCCATACTGGTGGCACCCATGTGGATAACAGAACCTCCGAGAGGACACTGTTCACCATACGTTTTTATTTCGGCCATTAAATCGTGGTGGATAAGATTCTCAATTTCGGTTGCTCTTTGGATGTCGATA
>JBAYOE010000021.1:0-13433 GCA_041678405.1 Sphaerochaetaceae bacterium
ACAACTACCTTTTGACTATCTCATTGGAAAAAGAGATTATTAGCTGCGCCTACAGCGAACTTTCAAGTGGGACAATCTATCTGGTTGAATTGGAAAACGAGAGCCGTTTTGTTGCCCTCAGAAGTCTTTATGAGCAACTTTCACCCAAAGAGATTCTGATTAACGAAGAAGATTATTTTAAAAACAAAGAGTTCGGTTCGCTTATAGATCAGACAAATGCCATGACAACTCGTTTGCCGGCTTGGTATTTTTCGGTTTCACAGGGGTTTAAACTTTTAACCGAGCACTTGGAAGTTGTCAGTTTAAAACAGTTTGGCCTTGAAGGCAAAGATTTGACTCTCAGTAGCGGAGGGGCTCTTTTTAGATACCTTAAAGAGACTGCCAATACAAACTTAAAACATATAGACAACATAAAAAAAGTCGATTTGTCAAAGACTCTTTTGATTGATGAATCTTCTAGGAAAAACCTTGAGCTGTTAAACAACCTACAAGACTCAAGTCAAAACAGAACCCTCTTTAGTTCTCTCAACAGATGTTGTACCAGTGGGGGAGCCAGGTTACTGAAAGAGTGGATAAGTTTTCCTTTGAATCAGATTGATGAAATTGAAAAAAGACTTGATTGGGTTACTTGGTTTATTGAAAACGAAAGTGAACGTCAAAGAATTCGCTCTATACTAAAACAGTTAAAAGACCTTTCTAGATTAGCCACCCGAGTCTCGATGAACAGAGCCACTGCCTCCGACTTGGTTGCAATAAGATTTTCGATTGAGGGATATTTTGAACTTGCACAACTAAACGAAGAGCGCTACCGCTCTCTTTCGGATGAAATTCTAGACGATAAAGAGATGCTCTTGCTTGTTGAGTTGATGCAGGAACTCCTAATTGCGATAAAAGAGGAGACTCTTGGTCCCTTTAAAGCCAATCATGTTATAAAAGAAGGCTATGATTCTGAGTTGGATGAACTGAGAGATTTAACAAGGGGTGGGTCAAAAAAACTTAACGCTTACGTTGAAAAACTTAGGAAAGAGACCTCCATTTCTCTTATAAAATTGGGCCAAAACAAAATAATCGGTCACTATTTAGAGATTCCCAAAACCCACAATGATAAAATCCCTCCCTATTTTTACCGAAAACAGACATTGGTTAATCAGGAACGCTACACTACCGATGAACTGTTGAAGTTGGAAGATGAGATTTTAAGCAGCTTTGAGAAAGCAGAGCAACTGGAAAAGAGTCTTTTAAATCAGCTTTTACAAAAAACTGCCGATTTAACTAAACAACTTATCCATCTGGGTCACTTTTTCTCCCAAATTGATACTTTTTGTTCGTTGGCTGAAGTTGCTAACAGTGAAAATTATTGCAGACCACAACTGGTTGAAAATAATATTTTTGAAGTAAATGAAGGACGCCATCCGGTTGTGGAACAGTATCTCAGTCGGGGAGAATTCGTTCCCAATGACCTTTTTATCGATGAAAATGAACTGAGGTTTTGTTTGATTACTGGACCGAATATGGCCGGTAAATCGACCTATTTACGCCAAAATGCCCTGATACTGTTAATGGCTCACATGGGTAGCTACGTTCCTGCAACAAAAGCCATAATCGGTTTAACTGACCGCCTTTTTTGCCGCGTGGGAGCCAGTGACAATTTGGCTAGAGGTGAATCGACATTTCTGATAGAGATGCAGGAAGCTGCCTATATCCTCAGAAATGCAAGCAGAAGTTCTTTGGCAATAATCGATGAGATAGGAAGGGGAACTAGCACTCAAGACGGAATGTCCATTGCCTATGCTGTTATGAGAAAACTGGCAAAAATGGGAGTGAAAACCCTTTTTGCAACCCATTATCATGAGCTGACTATGTTGGATACTTCCGATATGCAACTTCTGACTTTATCGGTCGTTGAAAAGAGAAACTCTGTCCTCTTTTTGAGAAAAGTTGAAAAAGGGGTAGCGACCAGCAGTTATGGTTTGCACGTTGCCAAAATGGCAGGTCTTCCTCTTGATGTCTTAAAAGAGGCTTCTGTTTTTCAAAAAAATCATTTTGCCGATTACGAACTGGGAGGTTCAAAAGAACAATTGGATTTGTTTACCGGCAGTGAGATTTACAGCGATGGGTTTCAAAATCTTTATCTAAATGAGATAGAACACTTAATCAACTCATTTGATTTAGAGAACTCAACTCCGATTGAAGCTCTTAAGTTTGTTCAAGAGCTTCAAAAGAGATTAGAAGAGGAGCGCTCTGTTGACACTAAGGGGTAAATGTTTTAGTCTCTTAAGTAGTTGAAGATGTTTTTTTGGGATCGCGGTTGCCGGTCCTTTTTTTATGGAGTAAGAGAGAATTGGATAATAAAATCAGGCAAGACAGCCTCTACCAAGAGTTGACAAAAGTTTTGAAAGGAATTGATTTAATGGTAGTTGATGTCCGCAAAAGTGAAAACAGAGGATCGGTTCACGTTGTTGTTACGATAACCAACAAGGAGCATTCTGTAGGTGTTGATGAGTGTGCAAAAGCTCACAGGTTAATCTATCCCCGCCTGACTTTATTAGAAAACAGCAGAAATATTGATTTAGAAGTTTCCACCCCCGGTTTGCAGAGGAACTTTAAAGACCTTTACGAATTTGAACTTTTTAGCGGTCGGAGAGTCCGTGTCTATGACAGCTTGAAAAAAGAGTGGGTTGAGGGAATTATTTCAAAACTCAGTGAAATAGGGGTTGAATTGGAGAACGCCAGATTTGACGACTCTAAAGAGAGCCTTGCTACCTATATAATTGCACCGCAAGATGTGCAAAAAGCTAAACTAGCATATTCATGGGAGGATATGTAAAAATGTCCAATGATTTAGGAGAAGCCATTCAAACGCTCGTTAATGAGAGAGGAATAAGCGAAGACTTGGTTCTTGAAACCATCAGAGGTTTACTGTTAGCTGCCTTTAAACGAAAATTCGGAACCAGCGATAATGCTGTTATCGAATTTAACGAGAATAGGGATGATGTGCAGCTCTTTGCAAAAAAAATAATTGTTGAAGATGATTTATACGATGGAAGTTTTGAGACAATGCCTCTCAAAGAGGCTTTGGAACTCCACTCGGACGGAGAGGTCGGCGATGAGATTCTTATTCCGATTGACCCAAAAACTTTTGATAGAATCTCAGTTCAAAGCGCAAAACAAAAGGCAAAACAAGATCTGAGAGAAATCCAAAAGGACACCCTCTATTCGGAGTTTAAAACAAAAGAGGGGGAGATGATTATAGGCTACTACCAGCGCGAACAAAACGGGGATATGATTATTGATTTAGGGAAAATCGAAGGTACTTTACCAAAACGGTATCAGAGTCCCCGAGAGATGTACCGCAAAGGTGACAAGATAAGATGTTATGTTTATCAGGTTGAAAAGCCTGAAAAGGGAAATTTGAAGGTTATCCTTTCAAGGACCCATACCGAGTTTGTAAAAAAACTCTTTGAATTAGAAGTTCCCGAAATTTACGACCACTCAATTGAAATTCATAAAATCGTAAGAGAGCCAGGTTACAGAACAAAGGTAGCCGTTTATTCCAACCGAGGGGATTTAGACCCTGTCGGAGCCTGTGTCGGTCTTAAAGGAATTAGGGTTCAGACAATAATGAGAGAGATGGAGGGAGAGCGTATCGATGTATTGCGCTATGACCCTAACCCTATTGAGTATATAAAAAACTGCCTCTCTCCCGCCGAAATTAAAAAAGTTATAATTTTGGATGAGCAAAAAAGAAGTGCTGTTGCCGTTGTGGAGGAGACTCAACTCTCCTTGGCAATCGGAAAACAAGGAATCAATGTCAGATTGGCGAATAAGCTGGCCGATTGGATTATTGACGTAAAGACGTTAGAGCAGTATCGTGAAATGGACATAGATATCGAAAGCAAAGAGAGATTAGAGTCTCTCTTTAGCGAAGATGAAGTTGATACAGAGCACTACTACGGTGATGAAGAAGATGAGTTTATGCTCAGTGATATCGCCGAATTCGATAAGGCAATCTTAGATAAGCTCTTGTTCCACGATATCTATACAGTTGAAGAGTTCGTCAACTTAAGTGACGAAGAGTTGGCTGCTTTTGATGATATCAGCAAAGAAGAGATTGCGAAAGTCAACGCAATATTGGGCGATTATGTTGATATCGTAGAAGAGGAGGAAGTTGATGATGAACATCAATTTCTCTGTCCGGAGTGCGGTCACACTCTCAGTGTCGATATGACAAATTGTCCCAATTGTGGGGTTGGGCTTAGTTTTGAAGAAGTGGAAATAGATGAGGAGTAATTGATAGATAATATGGCGGAAGAAGATAAAAAACCTAAAACAACTTTGATAAAGCAGCCTCGTGGAACATCTCAACCGACAAGTTCCAATGCCGGTGAATCCGAGACAAATCTTCCTGTTGAGAAGAAAAGGGTTGTGGTTGTTAAGAAAAAGGTTGTAGTAGTTAAGCCGCAGCCAAAAGTTGAAGAAAAAGAGATTAAAATCGAGAGTGAAGCAGAAAAAATCCCTTCTTCCATGAAACGGGAGCCACAACCGACCAAAGAAAAAGAGATCAAAAAAGGGCCGACTCCCTCTGTAACATTGGGCTCTCCGGTAGTTATATCACCAAAAAACTTACCGCCTGTTCCGGGTCAAGGTCAGACTCCCCATGCCCATGCCGAGTGGCGTAAGAACAATCCTCAACAGAGTCGAACTCCGAATCAGTCAAGACAAGTCGGTCAAGTCGGTGGTTCAGGTCCCCGAGGCCAATTTACCCGTGGCCCTGCTCAACGGCACCCTCAGCAACAGCAAACTCCTCATCCGGGTGCTCAAAGAGGGCAAGGGGTCAGAACTTCAAGAGGACCGCAACAAAGACCTCCATTCAAGCCTGCTCCAAGCGCACCTGTGGTAGAATTAGGGGCTCCCGCTCAAAGAGCCAGTAAAAAAGTTTACAGGAAAAAAAGAGAATTCACCAAAGCTGAAAGAGATGCCGAGCGTGATTTTCAGATTAAGAGAAAAGAGAAACAAAAAATCAATCCCGTTCCCAAAAAAATCGATATTATGGAATTTATCACCGTAAGTGACTTAGCTAAAAAGATGAACCTTAAAGCTTCGGAAGTCATTGGAAAGCTTTTGGAAATGGGAATGATGGTTACCATAAACCAACAAATTGACAGTGATGTAGCAACGATTATTGCCAGTGAGTACGGCTGTGAAGTCAACTTAGTCTCCCTTTACGATGAGACATTGATTGCAACCGATGAAGACAAACCCGCCGACATGGTTCCAAGAGCTCCGATAGTAACGGTAATGGGTCACGTCGACCACGGTAAGACCAAAACACTTGATGCCATAAGATCGACAGATGTCGTGGCAGGAGAGTTTGGGGGAATAACCCAACACATCGGTGCTTATAAGGTGAAACTACCCGGTAAAGGGGAGATAGTATTTTTAGACACACCCGGTCACGCCGCTTTTACCATGATGAGAGCCAGAGGAGCCCAAGTTACCGATATTGTTGTTTTAGTGGTAGCGGCAAATGACGGGGTGATGCCTCAGACACTTGAAGCGATTGACCATGCCAAAGCTGCCAAGGTTCCTATTATAGTTGCTATCAACAAAGTAGACTTGCCCCAAGCCAACGTTGACAGAGTCAAACAACAGCTCAGTGACCACGGTTTAATGCCTGAAGCATGGGGTGGAAGTACCCTGTTCTGTGAAATCAGCGCCCTAAAAAGAATCGGTATCGAGGAGCTATTGGATACAATACTTTTACAGGCTGAAATGCTGGAGCTAAAAGCAAATGCCTCGGTAAGAGCCGAAGGAAAGGTTCTGGAATCCAGAATTGACCAGGGAAGAGGAATTGTTGCTTCCGTTATTATAGAGAGGGGGACAATCCATCAGGGAGATAACTTTGTAGCCGGAATATATCCGGGGAAAGTCAGGGCAATGGTTGATGATCGCGGTAACAGAATCACCGAAGCAGGTCCGGCAACCCCTGTTGAGATAATCGGTCTAAGCGATATCCCCGGAGCCGGAGACCCTTTCCAGGTAACCGAAAATGAGAAACAGGCCCGCCAAGTCGGTGCTAAACGGCAGGAGTTGGAACGGTTGGGACAAGCCAAGAGTGTAAGCAAAGTAACTCTTGATAACATTTTTGATAAAATGCAGGACGGTACAATTCAAGAGTTTAACGTAATTATTAAAGGTGATGTCCAAGGTTCCGTGGAAGCTTTGCAAAATGCCCTTGAAAAACTCTCCAACCAAGAGATTAGACTCAATGTAATCAGGTCTTCAGCAGGAGCTATCATTGAAGACGACGTTAATTTAGCCATTGCCAGTGAAGCTTTGGTGTTAGGCTTTAACGTCCGACCAACCCCAAGAGCTCAAACCCTTGCCGACCAAGAAAAAATTGAAATCCGTAAATATAACATTATCTACGATGCCGTGGATGATATAAAAGCCGCAATGGAAGGGATGCTGAAACCCGACAAGAAAGAGGTTGTCATCGGACAGCTTGAAGTCAGAGAAACCTTTAAAGTACCCAAAATTGGCCTCATTGCTGGTTGTTACGTTACCGAAGGTAAAATCAAACGCTCTTCGTTGGTTCATGTTTACAGAGACAACGTTAAAATCCACTCAGGTAAAATTTCATCTCTAAAGCGATTCAAAGATGATGCAAGAGAAGTTGCAGCAGGATATGAGTGCGGAGTCGGATTGGAGAACTACCATGATTTGAGAAGCGGAGATATGCTAGAAGTTCTGGAAGTAATCGAAATCGCAAAGAAGTTGAGTTCAAATGAGTGATTATATACATAAAAGGTTAGAGACCAGGATAGCGGAGGCTATCAGTACAATGATAGTGACCCAAGAGATAAAGCATACTGAATTAAGTCAGTTCGTTTCGGTCAGCAAGGTAGATTTAAGCAGCGACAAAGCCTATGCTACCGTTTGGGTCTCTTCTTTTATTGATGATAAGAAACTTAATGAGTCGGTAGAGGCCCTTCAACGGGCCTCTGGATTTATCCAAAGTCGCTTAAGGAAAATTTTAAAAACAAGAAACACTCCCAAAATAACATTTAAAGCCGACCTTTCAATCAAGGAGGGGCAGGCAATTAATAATTTAATAGATAGCCTGAATATAAAAGATGAATAACAATGCATCGATTCTTTTATTAAAAAAGGAGTCTGGAAAAACCTCGTTTTCTTCACTTGGACCGATAAAAAAACTTATAGATCCAAAAGTTGGTCATGCCGGCACCTTGGATAAATTTGCCACCGGTTTAATGATTGTCCTTACCGGGCAATTGACTAAACTCAACACCCTTTTTTCAAACTTAGATAAAAGATACGTTGCCACATTAGTATTCGGTTCTGAAACAGATACTCTTGACCCCGATGGGAAAATTATTGAAACAGGGACAGTTCCTAAATTGGAAACAATTGAGAAAATCCTTAAAGAGAAGTTTAGCGGTAAAATTACCCAGCATCCCCCAATTTATTCTGCTGTTCATATCGACGGTAAAAGAGCTTATCGTTTAGCCCGAAAAGGGGAGAGGTTCAATACACCCTCTAGGGAAGTCGAAATTTACAGCACTAAAATTATTGAGTGGGATTCTCCCAATTTAGTTTTGGAAGTACACTGTTCCAAAGGAACTTATATCCGTTCAATTGCCAGAGATTTAGCTTTAGAATGTAATTCCAGAGCTCACTTGGCTGCATTGGAACGAACTGCAATCGGTCCTTATAATTTAAGTGAAGCGGTTGAAGCAGACGATTATACCCAATTAAGAAGTCATGCCAGTGAAAGTACCGAACGTCTTATGAGACTTCCTAATATCGGAAAAATTACCATTGATGAAGAGGCAACCAGACGACTCTGTTTCGGTAATCTACCTCCTGTTGAATCTATTATTGAAAAAGAGGTAGACTTTGATGATGACCATGCCGTTTTATTTTCACCACAGAAAGAGGTCGTCGGGGTAGTGGCTCTGGATGAAACTAAAAATCCTATAAAGACATTGGCTATCCCATGCTCGAGGAGAAACAATGGAAATATATGACTTTCACCAATTATTTGAATCAAAAGAATTTCAAAAGGTGAAAGCTGTTATCTCTATAGGTGTGTTTGACGGATTTCACCGTGGGCATCAGCTTATTCTCAACAGCGCAAAAGAAGAGGCAAATAAAAGAGAAAATACCAAAGTGGTTGTTTTCACTTTCAGCCAAAATCCTAAAACAGTTATAGGGCGAAATCCCTATAAAAACCCCCTTATGACTCTCAGGCAAAGCACCGAGTTTTTTGACGATTTGAATGTCGATTATCTGGTTGTGATTGACTTTTCTTCCGATATCAGTAAACTGACAGGCAGAGAATTTATCGGTCGCTGTTGCTCAATGTTCGATATCCAGGCAGTTGTCGTAGGCGAAGATTTTCGTTGCGGCCACAATGCTGATACAGGTGTTCAAGAGTTGCTTACAATAGTTAACGAACTTTGTGAAGGAGCAATTTTGAAAGTACCGCCTACTTACAAATTGAGTGACGGCAGAGTCGATAGTTCCACTTTGGTGCGCCACTACCTTGGCAGTGGTGAGGTCTCTAAAATAGAGAGCCTTTTGGGCAGACCTTATACGGTTGATTTAGCACATTTGCACTCCAAAAGTGGTTCTGATTTCTTGAGGTATTCGATTGGTGCTTTCGTTCAACTTCTGCCGCCACCGGGATTGTACGAATGTTTACTGGTCACAAGAGAGATGGAGAAGTTTTTAGCTGTCTGTGAAATAGACAGTGAGTATGTAACTCTTAAATTGGAGAACTTACCGTCTGGGGGGCTCTATTTTGCCCGATTTGATAATGTTGAAATTTTAAAGGAGTTAACCTAAATATGGTAACAAAAGAGACTAAAAGCCAGATAATCAGCGAGTTTGGAGGCTCTCCAACGAACACAGGTTCAGCAGAGGTTCAGGTAGCACTTTTAACTGCCAGAATAAAAGATCTGCAACAGCATTTTAATGCTTACCCACGGGATCATGCCAGTCGCAGAGGGCTTTTAAAAATGGTAGGAGCACGACGCAGATTACTGAAATATATCAGAAACCAGGATATTGAACGCTATCGTGAGATTATTCAGAAATTGGAGTTGAGAAAATAACTGATGTATTTTAACAAAATAATGATAGCCTCTAAATCCCAGCGGATTTCAGGGGCTTTTGCCGTTTAATGGAGTTTATAAAAGAAGTAGGAGAAAGATGAAATCAGTAGAATTTAAACTAGGCTCAAAGACCCTTGTCCTTGAGACCGGTAAAATGGCCAGACAAGCCAACGGAGCCGTTTATGCCCGCTATGAGGGCAGCGGAGTTTTAGCAACGGTTTGTGCCGGAAACGAACCAGATAAACCATTGGATTATGTCCCTTTGCAAGTTGAATATAATGAAAAATATTATGCTGCCGGAAAAATACCGGGTGGCTTTTTAAAAAGGGAAGGGAGGCCAAAAGATAAAGAAATTTTGGTATCCCGATTAATCGACCGTCCGATGCGTCCCCTCTTTGAGAAGGATTTTGGGCGAGAGATTCAAATTATACCAACAGTACTCAGTTCCGATATGGTCAACCCACCCGATATCATTGCTATCATAGCCTCTTCGGCTGCCGTTACCATCAGCGATATCCCTTTTAACGGTCCGATCGGAGCCGTAAGAATAGCCTATGTAAATGGTGAGTTTGTAGTAAATCCAACATTTCAAGAGATTGAAGAGGCAACACTGGAAATAGTTGTTGCCGGAACCGAAGCCGGAATTACGATGGTGGAAGGTGGCTCTAAAGAGGTCTCCGAAGAGCTTATGCTTCAGGCAATTGATACTGCCCACAAAGTTATTATCGACTTATGTAAAGTTCAAAAAGAACTTGCCGCTTTGGTAAACAAAGAGAAGCTGCCGCTGATGAAGATTGAAGAAGAGCTCTCTTTCTTAGAACCTATCAGAGAATATGCCAGACCTCTTTATGAAAAAGCATCATTTGTCAAAGGCAAAATGGAACGTTATGCTGCATTGGATAAGGTTAAAAAAGAGGTTAAAGATAAATTTGCTACTGTTATTGAAGAGAACGAAGGTTCTGAAAAAGTCGGTGCTATGTTTGAAGACCTTGAGTACAATATCCTCCGTTCCTCAATCTTAAATAAAGGAGTTCGAACCGACGGACGTTCCAATACCGATATCAGACAAATAAACTGTGAAGTCGGTATCTTAGAGCGGACACACGGAAGCGCCCTGTTTACCAGAGGAGAGACACAAAGTTTAGCTACTACAACTTTGGGCAGTACAAGCGATGAGCAAATGTTCGATACAATCGACGGCGACAAACATTTCAGTAACTTCATGCTGCACTACAACTTTCCCCCATTCAGTGTCGGTGAAACAGGCAGACTGTCGACCGGAAGAAGAGAAATCGGACACGGGCATCTGGCTCAGAGAGCCCTAGAAGCTGTTCTCCCAGACAAAGAAAATTTCCCCTACACCATCAGAGTAGTCAGCGAAATTCTGGAGTCCAACGGTTCTTCTTCAATGGCTTCGGTCTGTTCGGGGACTTTAGCTTTAATGGATGCCGGAGTTAAAATCACAAAACCGGTTGCCGGAATAGCCATGGGCTTAATTACCGAAGGCTCTTCCTATGAAAAGTATGTGGTTTTAAGCGATATCTTAGGTGAGGAAGATCACCTTGGGGATATGGATTTTAAAGTAGCCGGAACGAAAGACGGAATTACCGCTTTCCAGATGGATATAAAAATTGCCGGAGTAACCGGTGAAATAATGAAAATTGCCCTTAATCAGGCAAAAGAGGGGCGCCTTCACATTTTGAACATCATGGAGAAAGCCCTTGCAGCTCCACGGGAGATGACTTCTGAATTTGCACCAAAAATCATGACTTTAAAAGTAGATGAGGAGAAAATAGGTGCAGTCATCGGAACCGGAGGCAAAACCATAAAAGGGATTGCCGAACAAACCGGTGCCGAAATTAATATAGACAACGATGGGGTTGTTACTATCTTCGGGAAAAACAGCTCAAGTGCCCAAAGTGCCTATGATTTTGTAAAATCGATTGTCGAAGAACCTGAAGTCGGTCGTATTTATAACGGAGTCGTAAAGAGAATAATGGATTTCGGAGCTTTCATTGAGATTCTACCCGGCAAAGAGGGACTTTGTCATATAAGCAAACTCTCTAAGACTAGGGTAAACAATGTCAATGATGTTCTAAAAATTAATCAGAATGTACCTGTAAAATTGATTGAAATCGATAGGATGGGAAGATTAAATCTTAGCTATATCGATGCCTTAAATGAACAGGAAGAAAAAAGTGAGTCAAAACGATAGTAATTTAACAGTTAACATCGTAATCATGGAAAACGGAAAAATGCCCCACTATGCCTCCAAAGAGGCTGCTGGGGCCGATTTGTATGCATCGTTGCCCGATGGTCCCATTATCTTGGAACCAAACGGGGGTAGGGCGTTGGTGCCCACCTCAATAATCATTGAATTGCCCAAAGGCTACGAAGCCCAGATAAGACCCCGCAGTGGGTTGGCAGTAAATAACGGGGTTACTGTTTTAAACAGTCCCGGTACGATTGACAGCGATTACCGGGGGGAGATAAAGGTGCCTTTAATAAACCACGGCAAAGAGCCTTTCACAATTGTCCACCATTTGCGGATAGCTCAGATGGTAATCTCTCCGGTTATCAGATCAACATTCAAAACCGTGGATACGGCAAATGAGACAGAGAGGGGTTCCGACGGCTTTGGTTCAACCGGAGTTTAGGATGAATCGCAGCAAAACTCCTTTGTCATACACATTGAACTCTTATGTTGTTAAAGGATTTTTGACTTCTTTTCTGGTAGCTTTCGCATTTTTCTTTTTTATATTTTTTATTAATCAGCTTCTCCTATTTGCCCAAAAAGTTTTAATAAAAAGTGTCAGATTAGATACCGTAGTTAAACTTATAACCCTCTCAATCCCACAAATTCTCCTCTACACACTCCCTTTTTCAACATTGACGGCTTCGGCAATGTTAATAGGAGATTTAAGTGCCAACAGTGAGATATTGGCTTTGCGCAGTTGCGGGATTGCCTTGAGAAAGGTATTTAGTCCACTGGTGATTTTAGCCCTTCTTTTAAGTTTTGTTACTTTTTTTGTTGCTGATGTGATGCTTCCATACAGCAGCTATCGCTTTAAAAGTCTCTACAGTGAAGCAATGCAACAACTGCCGACTTTGGAACTTGATTCCTATTCAGTGAAAAAAATAGGCCCTAAAGTTGTAGTTACAAAACTTGTTGATAAGGGTGAGGTTGACTCAATAGTTGTTTTCGATAATGAGCAGATTATAAGCGGAGAGAAGGGGAAACTGACTTTGTTAGACCTAAATTCTTATATCTATAAACTACAGCTGAGTTTTCCCAAAATAGTCGGCTTTGACTCTGAAGACAGGGCTAATTATGAAATAGGGCATGCCGATGAAGTAGATTTCTATCTCGATTTTAAAAGTGAAGTGTCTTCAATTACTGATATCTCGTTATCTCAATTAAGTTCAAGAGACCTCATTAAAGCAATCGACATAAGAAAAGCGGAAGCTCTTGAAACAAAAGAGAGAGTTGAAAATAAAATAGGAAAACTTAAAGAGGAGTTGAAAGGACTCTCTTTGGAAGATAAAAAAAGGGTAAATATTGAAAATGAGATCTCAATATTAGAAACAGAACAAAGAACCGATTTTTATCTGCTCTACTACCAAGCGGAATTGCACAAAAAATTTGCCCTCTCCTTTAGTTCTCTTTTTTTAGTTTTTGCCTCTTTTTCTTTGGCTTTTATTAAAATAAAGCACGGTAGGCTCTTTGGGTTTGGTTTGAGTTTAGTAGTCTCTTCACTCTACTGGTTTTTACTATTTTTTGCCCAACTGCAAATATTTGATTTGCCGGTTCATCCTGCATTGCTACTTTGGACTCCAAATCTGATTGTTTTTGTTCTTGCATTGAGTGCCCTTATCCCAACGAGGCGCATATGAAAAAAATTGATTCATATGTAATCTCTTCTTTACTTAAAATCAGTGTTACCACAATATTTTTAATTGCCACTGTTTTAGTGCTTTTTGAAACCTTCAGTCAAATTGAACACTACCTTAACGGAGCATTTACTCTAAAACAAATTGCCTACCTGACTTATCTTTTTATTCCAGAGACGTTGATAACTGCCGTTGGTCCCTCCTTGCTTTTCAGTACCACCTATTTTTTAGCAATGATGTATGCAAACAACGAGATGATTATTTTAGCCAACAGCGGTTATCCCTATAAGCGGATAGTTAAACCAATTATTGTATTAGCCCTCGTTTTTACCCTTCTTTTAACAATATTTTCTGAAAATATAGGGCTTAAGTACTCTTTAGAACACAACAGAGTCAAAGAAC
>JBAYOE010000022.1:0-13429 GCA_041678405.1 Sphaerochaetaceae bacterium
GAGCGCCTCGTCTCTTTAGATGACGAGCCTCCGCTCACTGTGGATGCTGATTTAGCATCAAATCTTGTGCTATCAAACGGTAGCAAATCAAACCAATTCAGGAAAAAATTTTTCAAAAACACAAAGTTGAGCCAGTGGAATGATTGGCATTGGCAGTTGTTTCATAGAATTACAACTGTTGAACAACTTTTAAGGTTTTTGGAACCGACCAAGGAGGAATTAGAGGCATTAAAAAGTAACGCGCATCAGTTCCCATTCTCGGTAACACCCTACTATCTGAGTCTCATCGATTTAGAAGATGAAAATGACCCTATTAGGAAAACAGTCATCCCCCGAATAGACGAGAAAGCAGTAAGTGAAGGGGAATCAACCGACCCACTAAAAGAAGAAAACAGTAGTCCCGTTAAATCGTTGGTTCACCGTTATCCGGATCGGGCACTGTTTTTAGTAACCGATTTTTGTTCCGTTTACTGCCGCTACTGTACCCGCAGCCGCTTTGTCGGGGGGCACGGAGAGACAACCAGAACGAATTGGGACGAAGCTTTCGAGTACCTAGCCCAACATAAAGAGATAAGGGACGTAATAATCAGCGGAGGAGATCCCCTTACCCTAAGTGATGAAAGATTAGGGGAACTGATTAGCCGCTTTAGTTCAATTCCTCATATCGAGATGTTGAGAATCGGAACAAAAGTACCTTTTGTATTACCTCAAAGGATAACACCAAAATTGGTTAAAATTCTTAAAAGCTTTAAACCTCTTTATATAAACATCCACGCTACTCATCCAAACGAGTTTAGTGAAAGCTCAATATTGGCCTGTAACCGGCTTGCCGATGGCGGTTTGGTCTTGGGCAGTCAAACCGTTTTGCTAAAAGGGGTAAATGATTCGGTTGAAACGATGAAAGAGTTGTTTCACAGACTCTTAAAAGTGAGAGTAAGACCCTACTACCTTTTTCAGTGTGACCCAATTATTGGTTCAGGCCATTTTAGAACCACTGTCGCAAAAGGAAAAGAGATTATGGAGGGACTGTACGGGCATACAAGCGGTTTAGCTATCCCCCGTTATGTTATAGACACTCCCGGAGGGGGAGGAAAAGTTCCTGTTTATCCTGACTATGAGATCTCCAAAGACAATGAAGGCTATCATTTGCGTAACTACGAAGGGCTGACTTTTACTTATCCCGATTTTAGCGGAAACCGATAAGATGAAAATTGGTCTTACATACGATTTAAAAGAGTACTACCTGGCAAACGGTTACAGTGCGGACGAAGTCGGGGAGTTTGACGGTATTGAAACAATAAAAGGGATCGAAGAAGCCCTTGCTAAATGTAACTTCACTGTTGAACGGATTGGAAATATTAAAGAACTAGTGGAGAAACTGAGTAAGGGCTTTAGATGGCCTTTGGTATTTAACATAGGCGAAGGCCTTTACGGTAACTGCAGGGAATCTCAAATACCCTCACTTCTGGATGCTTATCAAATACCTTATGTTTTTTCCGATACTTTGGCATTGGCTCTGACTCTGCACAAAGATTTAGCAAAGATGATTGTGGCAAAACATAACATCCCAACACCTTCTTTCAAAACGATTGAAGATATTTCTCAAATTGAGCGAATAGATATTACATACCCACTCTTTGTGAAACCTATTACCGGAGGAACCGGGATGGGAATCGATGAGAACGCCCTTGTTTATAACAAAGAACATCTTGAAAAACAGATTGGCCTTCTTTTGAAAAAGACGGCTCAACCGTTATTGATTGAATCTTTTTTAGAAGGAAGGGAATTTACTGTAGGCATAGTAGGCAGTGGCGACAGAGCCAAAGTTATCGGAGTGATGGAAATTGTTGTTAATAAAGAGAAACAAAAAGGCATTTACTCATATCAAAGTAAAAGTGAGTATAAAAAATGGGTAAGTTATAAAAAAGTTGAAATGGCTGAGTACCGAGAGTGTGAAAAAATTGCCATTGATTCTTGGAAAGCCCTCGGTTGCCGTGACGGCGGCAGAGTAGATCTGAAAATGGATTCAAACGGAGTTGTTAACTTTCTTGAAATAAACCCCTTAGCCGGCTTAAATCCTATAGACAGTGATTTACCAATTTTGGCGTCTTTGTATGGAATTTCTTACGAACAGCTTATCTCTCTGATTATGAAGGAAGCCTGTATAAGGTTGAATATAGAGCATGAATTCTAAAATTATTATCCTTTATGATAAAACAGAAGAAAATGCACCATTGGATGAACTGGACACCCTTATCCAGGCCGAACAAATAGAAAAAGTCCTTACTGAATTAAAATACAGTGTTAGAAAAGTTGTATTTGACGGGAATTTACAAAATTTAGAACTTTTATTATTAAAAGAAAAACCAATTTTAGTTTTTAATCTTGTCGAAACTTACTATAAAAGCAGGTTTTTACACCTGATTCCTCTGTTGTGTGAAAAACTAAATATTAAAGTCAGCGGAGGGAGTGCAAACTCCCTCTATCTTAGCGGCGATAAACTTTTTGCCAAAAAACTGATGGAAAAAACCAATATCCCAACACCCCCCTATATCAAAAACTCCGAAAAATGGGAACTTGAATTCTTTATTGGAAAAACAATGATTGCAAAACCAAAAGATGAAGAAGCCTCGGTCGGGATAACCGACGACTCTATTTTCTGCTGTTCAACCATCGAAGAGTTGCAAAATAAATTTTGTATTAGCAAGAAAGAGAATCAACTCTTAGAGCTCTACATAGAGGGTAAAGAGGTCAATGTATCGGCTACCACTAAAAACGGAACTTTAGAGATACTGCCGATGGCAGAGATGGTATTTACCGATTACCCTGTCGATAAACCCAAAATTGTCACCTATGAGGCAAAATGGGTTGAAGACTCTTTTGCCTATAAAAACACCGTTCGTTCATTTGATTTTGAAAAAGAGAATCCGGTATTAGCTGCCAAAATAAAAGAGATTGTAAAAATAAGTTGGGAACTCTTTGATTGCCGTGGATATGTCCGTTTCGATTTTAGGGTAGATGAAAAAGGGAACCCTTATCTTTTGGAATTAAATGTGAATCCGGCTATCAGCAAAGATAGCGGTTATGTTGCAGCCTCTTTGGCCAAAGGGTACTCATACTCACAGACAATAGAAAATATCGTGAAAGAGGCTCTTTATGGGTAAAGTCACTTTCAGAAATATTGTTTATAAGCAAGATAAATTATCGGTAAAAGAAATTTTAGAAAAAACCTCATTTTTCTCCGAAGACGAAGTTGACATGGCACTTTCACTTTTTGATGAATATTTTGAGAAAGGGGAAAAAAGCGGTTACAACTTTATTTTTATCTTAGTTGATGACAAAGTAGTGGGGTACACCTGTTACGGTCATATAGAAGCCACTGTCAGCAGTTACGATCTTTATTGGATTGCCATTGACCCTAAGGTTCAAAATTTGGGCTTAGGACACAAATTATTGGAAGAGACCGAACAAGTTGCCGTAAGCCGAGGAGCCAAAAACCTCTATGTTGAAACCTCGTCAACGGAGAAATATAATCCGACAAGGCAGTTTTACCAACACAACGGTTTTTTCTTGGAAGCTGTTTTAAAAGGGTATTATAGAGAGGATGACGATAAGTGTATCTATGTTAAAACCTTAACTAAAGATTAAACGATAACCCTGTTTTTCCAATCGCCTTTGGAAAAACGAACCAAGAAATTGCCCGACCTAAACAGCCAATCTATATACATAGCCAACCAGATTCCATGCAGACCAAGATTTAAGAATCTGACAAGGATATAAGAGAGACCGACTCTAAAAAGCCACATACTGGTAATTGAAACAATCATTGTAAATTTAACATCCCCGGAAGCTCTCAGAACGTTGGGAAGAGTAAAAGAGACAGGCCATAAAATAGCACTGGCTACAAGTAAAATCTGCAAAACGGAAACAGCCAGTTGACTTGCATCATTGCTTAAATTGAAAAGTGAGACTAAAGGGGCAGCGAAAACAAATAAAAGAGCCGCCAGTACAGCCATCGTAACATAGGCAATCTTCATCAGTTTGTGGGCATAATAGACCGCCTGAGTGGGCTCTCTGGCACCCATGCTTTGCCCTATTACAGTAATTGTAGCCATCCCTATCGACACTCCGGGGATGTTTGTTGCCGAAGCAATCGCATTTACGATGGCATTGGCGGCAAGGGCAGCAGTTCCAAGTGTTGCCGTAAGCGATTGAACCAATATTTTCCCTATGTGAAACATTCCGCTTTCAACAGCATTAGGGACTCCGATATTAAGAATTTTTTTTATAATTGGGAAATTAAGTTTTACCCTGAAAATATTGGTTATAACCAGAACTTTTTTGTTCTTTACCAAAAATAGAACCATGATTAATGCCCCAACCAATCGGGCAACCAATGTAGCCAAACCGGCTCCAAATACCCCCAACTTAGCACCGTAAATCAAAATTGCATTTCCCACTATATTTAAGAGAGTCATTATAAAGGCCACTCTCATTGAAAGACGGCTGTTTCCCATTGCTCTAAAAAGGGCAGCTCCTGAATTAAAAAGACCCAGCAGAGGATATGAAAGGGCTGTCAGTGCAAAATAGGTCTGACTTTGGGCCATTATTGAGTGTTCAATGTTGCCATAGAGAAGATAGAGGATTTTTTTGTTTAACAATATAAAAACTAATCCGAAAATGAGTGAGATCCCCAGTGTTGTGTAAATTAATTGTTTGGCTGACTCACTGCCGTCTTCATAGTTTTTCTGCCCGATGTATTGGGCTACAACTACGGCACCGCCGGTAGCCAAAGCCGAAAAAAGAAAAAGGAACAGGTTGTTTATTGAATCTACCAATGATATGGCGGAAACTGCAGCTTCTCCGACAGTTGCCACCATCAAGGTGTCGGCAAACCCAACCGACACATCCAAAAGCCTCTCTATAACTATCGGTAAGATAAGAGCTGCCAGCTGCCTGTTGGAGAATAAATAATCTTTTAGTTTCAGAGAGTTTGAATTGTCCAATTTTTGCGGTTTTCCCTATTAGCCTATCTTCCGATAAAAGAGAAAAACAAACAAGTGTAAAGATGACGCAATAATGAATGACTAAAGATGACGCAATAATGAATGCGGCGGGATTCGAACCCACGGCCTTTGCCTCCGGAGGGCAACGCTCTATCCAACTGAGCTACGCATCCAATGCTATTGTATGCTATGGATTGAGAGTTGTTGTGTCAAGGTTTTTACCAAATATTGACAAGAGTAATTTTAGTGGAGTGGTAAAATCTAATTATCGACCATACAATAGCTTATCTAAATTAAATTTTGAAAAATTCCAATAATTGTGTCATAAGTTTATTATTGATAAATTATTATATTATAAAAAAATAACAAAATAATACAAAATCTTTTAATTGATATATCACTAATCTGTTGACACCTGATTGAAATTTAATTACCATTAAAGAACCATTGGGAGAGAAGTATGCGTAAACGGCTGACCATATTATTGATATTATTGTTCGTATTTCTACCTGTTTCTGCACAAAGAATCGTTTTTCAGGATACGATTCCCCTTAAAGCTCACATCGAGTTACAGGAAAAATTTACTTTAGAGATAAATCAGAGTACTACATTTGCCCTCAGCCAAGATATTGCAGGGACAACTCACGAAATAGCAACTTATGAGTTCTTTTCCAACAGCCCTTATGTTGCTTATCAGATGCGCCTTGCCCCCGGATTTGTAACTGAACTTGGCGATGATATTTTTGCTTTCAGAAGTGCTTCATTGTACTCCAATGCTGCACCTATCCCGTTTCGTTTATCGATAGCTACATTATTGGAACATAACAAGCCACTGGAAGCAACCACAGAAGCTTTAGAAAAAGAGATAGGGATTAAAGAGGGTTCAAGCAGGGAAGAGAAAGGGATAATTTATGTGAGCTTTCCGACTGCCAGTGAAGGCTTTAATCTCAAAGGACTCCCTTTTGGTTCTTATGAAGCTGCCATCGCTGTTGAAGTGACAGCAGACTAGAACGAAAAATCTATCCCTAATTCATCAACTGTCTCAGTCTCTGCCTGAGGCGCAACCACAGCCGTCGGTGGAATATACTCAGAAAGCCAGTCAGACACATCTGTTTCACCTATAAGAGCGGGAATACTGATTAAAACCATATCGTAGCCCAAAGGAATTTTAAACTTCTTGACAATTTTATGCTCATTAAAGAGTTTATCGGTGTAATAAACCGTTATTTTATGTCTTTGAGCAGTTACTTCCACTAAGTCACGATCACGGGCAGCCAGTTCGATTTTTTCTTTGTTGTCTATCTGCACTTCTACGATAGGTAATTGAACGTAAGAGATTCCCTCCACCTCTATCGTTTTATTATCAAGGAGAACTGTGTGCATCTTTCCGATTAAAAACATCCATATTCCGATGACAATAATGAGTATAATCAAACCTATTTTTAAAAGCGTTGTTTTACTTATAAGAGGGCACCTCATTCTAAAATCTCCCTTTGATCCATCTGGTTCTGAGCCAATAGACGGCCGCTACGATCTGCATCACGTCTTTTTCTAATCTCATAAAGGACAAGAGCCAGAGTTATTACCCCATAGGAGACAAATACCCTGAAATACTCTCCCAACTGAGCTTCGCCGATAAGGTTCTTTCCTGCTGTGGGGGAGACGATAAACATCAAATGAAATAGAGTGACCCCTAAAAAAACGTTGCCGATATTGGCTTTATTGACGGTTGCTCCCCCTACCAACAAAGCGGCAATGGAGAACATTCCGATTTGCATGTGGGAGTTGTAGGTATTAAGTGTCCCAATATTCTGTAAATAAACGATCATCCCGTAACCGGCTAAAACAGTCGAGATTATAACCGAAAGTATTCTGGTATGTTCTACCTTAATACCGGCAGCTCTGGCTACCTCCATATCTTGGCCGACAGCCCTCATATCCTGACCCAGCTTTGTTTTTCTAAACCAGATAATAAAAAGACAAAGAGCAGCAATCAACAAAAATGTTGCAATGGGAAAGCTGATTCCAAACAGCTTTATGACAATAAGATTGTCAAAGACTTTCCTTATTTTAATAAGATTGACGGTATTTCTAATTCCGTAACCACGTGGAAGAACCAAAGAACTATTTTTGATTGGGATAACACTTCCCATTCCATACAGCACTATAAGTTGGTAGACACCGTTGATGAAAAATCCGATGATATAGCTGGTTACCATCTCTCTTCCTTTTGCCATATTTAAAATTTTACCGCATAACCAACCCAGCAGAATGCTCAGGGGGGTAGAAATTATCATCGCCAAAACCATCCCCGGAATCCCTATGATTTTCCAGTCGGCGATGAATATAAGGCCTATCTGACCCGCCATAGCCCCTAACGTCATTCCAAAGTTTAATCCCATACCGGCCATAATCGGAACCAGCAGGGCGATAATTAAAAAACTGTTACGGGCTATTCTGACCACTATTTCTTGACCAAGATAGTTTAAAGAGTACCCGCTGAGAGGAATTCCGAATATTACGATTACGCCAAACAGAAGGGGTACGGAATTTTTTTCTAAAGTATTTAGGATTCTTTGGAACTTTGTTTCGCGTAATGAACTCATTGTGTTGCCTCCGATTTTCTTGTCAATGCGTATAAAATCATCCCATTTGAGACAACGATACGGATTACTTCCGACATGTCGGTATGAATCATTGAGTTCATAACCGACGGTGTCATTGTCAAAATTCCCTGAAACAGAAATGTTCCCACAATTACGTTTACAATCGAAGCTTTGTTAACGGCAGCCCCTCCAATAAGAATTGCCGAAACAGCAGGCAAAGCCATATAAAACGGCCCCATATAGAGTTGGATAAATCCAAAACTTTGCTGATAAACCAAGATTCCCACAGCTCCTAACCATGTGCTCATCATGACACTGAGTGTTCGGGTTTTATCTACATCAATTCCCGAGGCTTTGGCAAAAACTGCATTGGAACCGACAGCAGTCATTGCGGTTCCCCTTTTGGTATGGAAAAAGGCCCACATCAACAACGACAGGAGGATGAAAAATAAAATCATTCCTGTCGGGAACAGAAAGGAGTCCCCGATATTAATTTTCAGAAAATTTGAAAGGGTGTGCAGATAGAATCCTTCGACCGAGATTGTAGTCCGTAGTCCCTTTCCGGCATAGCCCCAAACCATTGTGGGGTGAGAATAGGGGAGTAACAGCCACATAATACACATGAAGGCAACCGATGAGAAACCCACATACGTCGCTATCATCATCTCGCTCCCTTTAACTTTGTTTAAGAGCTTACCGTAACCGTAACCCAATAACAGAGCGAAAGGGGTGGCAAAAACAATAGCCATCAAGAAAGAACTTTGGCCAAGAAAATTAAATTCAATAGCCATAGTTCCCCCCAGTAAACCGGCAATAATCCCTAAGGGAAGTCCAAAGTTAAGACCACACCCCGATTGAATCATAGGCACCATTGCCAAAACCATAACTCCGTTCATCCCAAAGCGGACGATTGTATCACTTAAGCTTGTCGAGATGCTGACCCCTACAAACGGCGCGATTATAAAAAGTGAGAGGAGAAATAAACTTATGATAATTCGGGGCCACCCGAATGATTTTATAAATTCTTTGACTTTATTCATATCTGAGAATCCTTTTTACTCTTATCTGTTGCAACCATCAGTAGTCCAAACTCCTCGCTGGGAGAGCCAGCCGGAAGGATTCCTGCAACTCTTCCGTCGGTGATTATTGCAATCCTATCACAGATGGAGCGTAGCTCCTCCAACTCACTGCTGACCATGACTATTGTCGTATTTGAGTTTTCGTTGTATTGACGCAGTGTCTCCAAAACGAGGGATTTTGCACCGACATCGATGCCTCTGGTGGGCTCGCTTATAAAAAGAAGGTCAGGTTCCAATGCAAAAGCTTTGGCACAACATACTTTTTGCTGATTGCCCCCCGACAGTTCTTTTGCTTTCTGTCTGCTTCCGGTACATTTTATCTGAAGTGCCTCTATATATTTGTTTGCTATATTCTCTATCTCTTTTTCGTCGCGCCACTTTATTAGGCCGTTAAAAAATGGTTTCAGAAATTTGTCGTTAACCTGCATTGCGCTGAATGCAATGTTCCACTCCAATGATTCATCCAAAAGCAGCCCGACACCGCGGCGGTCTTCACTGACAAAAGCCATTTTTGCATCTAAAAAATTTCTGGGATTATTCAGTTTCAGCTCTTTGCCCTCAAATACGATTTTCCCGCCGGCTGGGAACAACCCCATTGCGCCGTTTGGGATTCCTAGTTTACCCTGACCGGCAAGTCCCCCGATTCCCAGTATCTCTCCCTGATGCAATTTTAAAGAGACATCTTTAACAGTTTCTCCCGGCATATCAACCCATAAGTTCTCTATCGAGAGGATAATATCGCTGTTCTCATAATCAAATTTACGGTGAATTACATTGTGCTGAACATCTCGGCCAACCATCCACTTGGCTATTTGGTCAATGCTTAAGTTCTCAGTGCTAACATTTTTTACTATTTTTCCGTCTCTCATCACAACGACTGTGTCACAGACATCAATAACTTCCTGCAGACGGTGGCTTATAAATATTATTGAGATTCCCTGTTTTGCCAGCTTCTTAATGGCATCCAATAGTATTGAAGCTTCCTGTTCAGTCAGTACGGCCGTCGGTTCATCCAAAATCAATATTTTAATTGAATCTTTGCTCAGTTCACGGGCAATTTCGGTAAACTGTTTGTGGCCAACGGGCATGGATCCTACAACTGTGGAGCTGTGGATCTCCACGTTGAGTTTAGCGATTGCCTTGTTGCTGATTTCTCTCATTAAAGAACGGTTAAGCGTATTTAACCTAGGCCCGAATACCTCTGAGACAAAAGAGTGGTTCAACGGCTCTCTGTTGAGCAAGATATTTTCTTGGACAGTGAAATCGGGTAATAGGGAAAACTCCTGGTGAACCATTCCAATACCGTCGTTAATAGCATCAAAAGAACTATGGTAATTAACACTTTTGCCGTTAACAACCATCTTCCCTTTGAAACCGCCTGTTTGTTCAATTATATCCATTCCAAAGAGGATATTCATCAATGTCGATTTTCCTGCACCGTTTTCACCGACGAGACCTACGATTTCTCCCTCTTCAAGGGTAAAATTTACATCGCTAAGAACCCTGTTACCGTAGAATTCTTTAGTAATATTGTGCATCTCTAAAATTGGTCTTCTTCTCTCTTCCATCAAAATATTCCTTAACACAAAAGGGTTGCTTTTGAGACTCCTGTTTTAGCTTAAAAGTGGTAGGGGGAAGGATACTTCCCCCTAAAAGTAATCTACTTGATTAAGAAATACTTTTCTGGAATTTGAACCGTGGTAGCACCCATATACCCTTTACCCATCATATAGGTATCTTGGTAGATGAGGACATGGTTTTTTGCTCTGACACCGGTAGCGGTATCTGAGTAGAAAGAGCCGTTCCATTCTGCACCTTTGGTGAATTTTCCGTAAGCTTTCATTAAATCATTGAGTTTAAGAAGTTCAGACTCACCGTTAAGAACATTAATGGCATGCTGAACCAAGCCGGCACTGGTAGCCATTCCATAAGAGAAAGCCCAAGTTCCAAAACGACCGGCACCACCTTTAGCAATAACGGCATTTTCCACAGCCTTTAAGATAGCCTCGGAGTCACCGGCTTGTGCCGAAAGGTCTATTCCCAAAGCTCCGGGATAACCCATTAACGGGGAGGGGAGGTCTGCCTCAATAAAGAGACCGCCGTAGGCAAGCAGCTGTTTTAACAGAGGTTCTGTGTGGGCATCGTTTGTACAGAAGTAGGCTGCATCGGTACCGTACTGTTTTACCCATGCTGGAACTTTTTCCAAGATGTACTGCTGGGCACCGGCCTGACCGACATCACTGAGTGGGTCGGGAGCTGTTTCCATTACAAATCGCATTCCAAACTCGTCACAGGTTGCTTTCATTATTGCGGCTCGGCGACTGAGTGTCTCGTAGCTCATGTGGCGGGGGAAAGAGATGTGGATAAATGTTTTGGCACCTAAATCGTGGGCAGTTTTAATAATTAAGTAACCACGGGCGACGAAGTCGTTGTTGATTGCTAAATCAGCGGCACTTTGAATTACAGCAGGGTCTTCGTGAGCCTCTCCTGCGATTGTGATGATATCGGGTCTTCTCTCTTTGATCCTTCTGAATGCCTCGGTTGTTCCGGGAATTGCTTGGTTAACAATTACGGCTTTCATCAAAGGGTCATCAGCCAGACCGGAAATTACGCTGATGGTGGTTTCCATCTCGTCCATGAAGTTGTCGGGATAAGTCAAATGGTTAATGATTCCACCTGATGCAACTGAACCATACTCTTTAATCATCAGCTCAGCACCCCTCAAATCATCTTCCGATTGGCTTACGGTTCCCGTGACAATTCCGACGTGGAACTTCCCTTCAGTAGCGGCGGGTGCACTTTGTTTAGCTCCTTGGGCAAACAACAGAGTACCGGCAACTACTAAAACCAATAGTACTGCAAAAGTTTTCTTCATACTGTTTTCTCCTTTTGGTCGTTTAGAAATTTGCTTAGCAAACAGTTTACCACAAAACCTGAATAATAGAATAGGTTATGTCATTAAGAAAGGGGTATTTGGGCAGTTTATCCCTGTAGTTGATTCATATCAGCCGTGGTATAATCAAAACAGATGTCAGGAGGCAGAGATGAAACCAATTCTTTTAGTTATGGCAGCGGGGATGGGGAGCCGTTATGGTGGGGTTAAACAGATAGACGGAGTCGGCTTTTACAATGAAGCATTGCTCGATTATTCTACCTTTGATGCCCTAAACAGCGGTTTTGATAAAGTTATCTATGTTATCCGTAAAGATATTGAGAAAGATTTCAGAGAGAGAATATTTGATCGTATAGCGGCAAACTGTGATGCTACTTATGTTTTTCAACAGTTGGATACCCTTTTAGATAATAAACAGGTCGCTTTATCAAAAGAGAGGAAAAAGCCTTGGGGAACTATTCACGCTCTATTAAGTGCCAAAGAGAAATTAAACAGTCCGTTTTGTGTAATCAACAGTGATGATTATTACGGTAAGGAACCCTATAAAATCATGGCAGAGCATCTTTGCTCTATAGAGCTCAACTCTGTTGAGCATGCCATGGTAGGTTATATCTTAAAAAATACCACCAGCCGAAGCGGTTCGGTAAGCCGTGCCATTTGTGAAGTTGAAGGTGATTATCTGCTCTCAATGGAGGAGAATAAAAAAATCTATCACGACGGTTCTAAGATTGTCAGCGAATCGCCATTAGGTAAAAAGGTTCTTAGCGGAGAAGAGTGGGTATCTATGAACTTTTTTGGCTTTTCAGTAGCTGTTATCGACTTTTTCCAAGAGTACTTTGACCGTTTCCTTGAGGAATCTGTAACAAGTGCGACAGATGAGGTTCTTTTACCCGAAGCGGTGAGTTTAATGGTAAAACAGAACGTCGGCAAGATGAAATTTTATTCAACAGAAGAGAAGTGGTTTGGAATGACATACCAAGAGGACCGCGGTATTGTCAAAGAGGAAATTGCCAAAATGATAGAAAAGCGCCAATACCCGGCAAAGTTGTGGAAACTTTAAGGCTCTCTTTTGACTTTCACTGAAACTTTTGGATGAATTGCAGCCTTGCTTGGACTCTTTTTAACACCGCCAAGGTGATCTACAGCTTCATTGACTATCGGAGTGAAACCCTCTCCGAGTACCTTGTAAGCCTCTTCTACTACCATAAAAGCGTTCGGGTCTGCTTTGTGAACTAAAACCGTCAGCCTGGAAATCAATTGGTTGGGGACAACTGCCATCAGCATTGTCCTTTTTTGACCGGTATAAATTCCCTCGCCCTCAAAGATGGTTCCTCCGTGCCCGATTTCGTCCAGCACCTGTTTTTTAATGATGTCTAATTTGGCACTGAAGATATAGGCTGTTTTGGCATACTTGGTACCCATTACCATTATTACATAGTTAATCATCTGGCTGGAGACATAGAGGGCAATGATTGCAAACATCGCCCGCTCAATGCCAAAAGCAAAAGCTCCGGTTACAATAACGGTTGTATCGACAATTAAGATACTTGTTCCCAAAGGCAAAGGGGTGTACTTGCTTAGAATTTGTCCTAAAATATCGGTACCGCCTGTGTTGGCACCTCCCTTCATTACCAACCCAATCCCCAGCCCAAGAAAAAAACCCCCGAAAATAGCGCTTAAGAGGATATCGAGTTTTTCGGTGTATCCCATAATCCCGTTATAACCGATAATTTTTCCGGTGGCGGTTACAGAAAGTGAAAGCAAAACCATCCCTATGAGACTTTTTAAACCATATTTTGGGCCGAATATTTTCAGACCGATTAAAAAGAGGGGAATGTTCATCGC
>JBAYOE010000023.1:0-13043 GCA_041678405.1 Sphaerochaetaceae bacterium
GACGGCAAAAAGATGTCTAAATCTTTACGTAATTACTCTGACCCGATGGAAATTGTCAATAAATACGGAGCCGATGCCCTCAGATTTGCCTTAATGAACAGCGCAGTTACCAGAGCCGAAGATTTAAAATTTTCCGAAGAAATTGTTAAAGATGTCTTAAAAACTCTGATTATCCCATTGTGGAACGCCTACTCATTTTTTGTTACTTACGCAAATATCGATAATTACAAAATAGATACAACATCGTTTAAGGATTTAGAAAATCCTTTGGACAGATGGATTGTAAGTTGCAGTGAAGAGTTGATTAAAGAAGTACAAGAGGCATGGGATAACTATGAGACTCAGAGAGGCTGTACGGCTATAGTTAATTTTCTCGATGCTTTAAACAATTGGTATATCCGTCGCAGCCGACGCCGCTTTTGGCGCTCAGAAAATGACAGAGATAAAAAGCAGGCATACGATACCCTCTACAGGGTACTGATGGAAGTAATCAGAGTTGCAGCACCGGTAATTCCTTTTACCACCGAAGAGATCTATTTAAATCTCAGAGCTGATAATCTTCCGTTATCGGTACATTTAGATAACTTTCCTCAGTACGACGAGTCACAACGCGATTATCAACTGGAAGCTGAGATGAACTTAACACGTCAGGCTATAAGTATGGGTCGGTCTCTTCGCAGTGCGCATAATTTAAAAATAAGGCAACCCCTTTTAAAACTGATTTTAGTAACAAGAGACCTTAAAGATAGAAGTATTTTAAAGAAAATGAGTCCGATAATCAAAGAAGAACTGAATGTAAAAGAGGTTTTTATTGAAAGTGACGAGAGCAATTTAGTTACTTATCAGGCTAAAGCTAACTTTAAACTTCTTGGAAGTAAGCTCGGAAAAGATATGAAAGAAGTTGCTGCTAAAATTCAACAGTTTTCAAGCAGTTTGATTGCTTCAATTTTGGAAGGGAAGACAACCACAGTCGACTATAGTGCAGGTCAAATTGAGATTTCAATCGATGAGTTGGTCGTACAAAGGGAAGAAAACAGTGACATGAAAGTTCTAAACGAAGGACAACTGACCGTTGGCTTCGAGACAAAAATCAGTCACCAACTTCTTTTGGAAGGATTAGCCAGAGATATTGTAAGGGGTGTTCAGAATCTTAGAAAAGAGGCCTTACTGGAGGTAACCGACCGAATAGATTTAATATTAAGCGGAGATAAACTTGTTAAAGAGGCTTTTACTGAATGGAAAAAATATATTGCTAAGGAGACCCTTTCTCAGAGTACAACATTTACAGAGCAGTTGGAGGGCAGTGAAATTCAGTGTGGAGAGGGTTTTGCTACCGTAAAGATAAGTAAAGCTTAACTGCTATGAATAGAGTTATAAAAGTTCTGTTATTTTTATTCTCTTTATTGTTTTTTGTCTCCTGTGTATCTAAAAAGCACCTAAACGATAACTATTACTTTCAGGCTCTTGGAAAAGAGCAGGCAATCGTTGTTACCCTTGATGCTCAAAAGAGATTAAAAGAATTCTTTGCAATTGAAGACGCTTTGCTTGAGAGGGTGGAGCGCCTTTCGATTGAGTTGTATAAAGAGGATTATCAACAGGAAGAAGAGTTTCTCGATAGTTCAGACTTACAAAATTATAGTTATAGAGGGGCTATAGAGGGAAGATTTCCAAAACTCATCACAAATACGGTGTTACTTAAAGATTCAAATTGGACTAAAGTTGAGTATGAAGAGGCTTTACGCAGTTACCGTAACGAAGAGTTGGGTATTGAAGTCTATGCACCTAAAAAAAATCTTATCTTATTTACCAACGACAACTATGTAGAACTTTATAACTCCACATACAAAAACAGAGAGGTTAAAATAGAGTTGCCTTTAGCTAATCAGATGGCCAATGCACTTTTTGGTCTCTACTTGGCATCCCCTCAAGCTATGTTGGATATCGGTCTGCCGATTCCTAAATCAGCATTGTTACAGTGTGATTCAATTATGCTTTACGTAAATTATAAGGATGATGAAAACCTCTATTTGGGAGGTACAATCACCTTAAAGAGTGAACGATTGGCCAGGTCTCTTTCCATTTTATTAAAAAGTTCGTATATTTCAGAGAAACGACGTAATAAAGAGCCGCTGGGAGATTTAACAGGTCTTTTTACTTTAGAGGACGATAAGCTGTTGATTGATAAATTACCTTTAAGTGAACAAGACTATCAAAAAATCTCCTCTCTTTTTAATAATTTGAGTCATTTATTGTAGGAGTGTGATTAAATGCCAATCTATGAGTATGTTTGTGATTCATGTAAAAAAACTTTTGATGTTGAACAGAGGATGAGCGATGAACCACTGACAGTGTGTACTGAATGTAAAGGCAGATTAAGACGAGTTTTTAACAGTAGCCCAATCATTTTTAAGGGAGGCGGCTTTTATGCAACTGATTCGAGAAAAGAGTCTCCTAAAGAGGAATCTGTGGGAGCTAAGAGTTCTTAGTTAAATATCAATAATATCTCTCTTTTCGAATGCTTCTGCCAATAAACTCTCAATCCCCATTTTCTGATAACTGGCAGTGATTTTCTTTTTATCGGGTCTGACCAAGGGGTGTTTTGGACTGAAAATCGTACAGCAATCATCGAAGGGAAGAATGGAAATATCGTAAGTACCAATCTCTTTACTTATTGTAATAATCTCTTGTTTATCCATCCCGATTAAAGGTCTAAAAACTGGCAATTCGGTAACAGAATCGGTAAAAGCAATACTTTCCAAAGTCTGACTGGCAACCTGACTTAACGCTTCTCCGCTTACCAGGGCTAAGGCAGAAATTTTATTGGCTATCATTGTTGCGATTTTTACCATGCAGGCCCGCATTAAAAGAGTATTCTCTTCCTCATAACTGTGAGCTTTAATGTGAAGCTGGACTGGTGTAAAAGGAATTACATGCAACCGTAAAGGGCCGTGAAACTCCTTTAGAACTTTAGCTAAAGAGACAACTTTCTCTAAAGCCTTGTCACTAGTGTAAGGATAGGCATGGAAATAGACAGCTTCCTGTTTTAAACCCCTTTTAGCCATCATATAAGAGGCTACAGGGCTGTCGAGTCCTCCGCTGAGCATTATTACCCCTTTACCGGCTGTCGCAACAGGTAGGCCCATAGCCCCTTTAGTTGCACTGCAGTATAGATAGGCTTTATCTCTTATCTCTACATACAGAACTTCATTTGGATTTTTGACATCAACTTTTAGATTATGATTGGCATTTAAAATTTCAAAACCCAGTTTTGCCGATATCTCATAACTAGTTAAAAAGTAACCCTTATCGGAACGGACAGTTTCAACTTTAAAAGTAGAAGAGAAATGGCTTGTCAATCGTAAAGCTTCTTTAGTAATTTCGTCAAACTCTTTGCCACATCTGACAGCTTTTGCAAAACCAACAATTCCGAAAGTTGTCTTAAGGGCTTTTTCCACCTTTTGTAAATCGGAGTCTTCTTCAACTTCTAAGAAAAATCTCCCTTTTTGTTTGGAAAAGGAACTTTTAATATCTTTTAGCTTTTCTTTTAAATTAGCCTTTAATCTATTTTCAAAGAAAGAACGGTTTTGCCCTTTCAAAGAAATCTCACCAAGCTTTATTAAATAGAGCTGTTTAGCCATCTATTTTCTCCTTAGAAGGGTAGTTTGTTTTGAAACTTCTTGCCCAATAGCACTAGTTAAATTTATTATTTCTGATTCAGTTGTAGAAGGGCCAAAAGAGACTCTGATTGCACCTGAAGCCTGTGTAGCACTGAATCCACTCTCTAAATATACTCTGGATTTCTTAAAAGAGGCATTTGCAGAACAAGCCGAAGCGCTGGAAAGTGCAAAGCCGCGGTCATCCATAAGACGCACTAAAACTTCTGATGGGATGTTATTTACACTGAAACAAAAGATCTGAGGGACAACTTTTTTAGAGGAATCGTTAATTGAAGGGGAGAGAAAAGTCACAGAAGGGATCGTTTTTAAGTTTCTTTCCAAAATGCCTCTTAGAAGGAAAGCTTTAGTGTTATTGCTTTTAAATTCAGACAAAGACTCTTGCAAAGCAACATTCATTGCAGCAATTGAGGCAATATTTTCAGTTCCGCCCCTAAAGCCCATCTCTTGACCGCCGCCGCTGCTGAGATTTTTAATGTTTCTATTTTTTAAATAGAGAAACCCGACTCCTTTAGGTCCCTGAAATTTATGGGCACTGAAAGTAGCACTGTCGATTCCTAACTCTTTTAAATTAAATTCTGTTTTCCCTATAGCTTGAGTTGCATCACAGTGAAAATGAATCTCTGTATCACTCTGTTTTTCAAATTCTCTAATCAGTTTTGAACAATTTTCAACATCCTGAACAGTACCGAAAATATTACTTACTAAAAGCAGAGTTACTAATTGGGTTTCACTGCTTAATTTTCTTCTAAGTTTATCCAACTCAAAATAACCTTTGTTTATTTTAAGATCAGTTACACTGAATCCGCAGTGGCGTAAAAATTGAGAGTGTTGTAATATTGAATCGTGTTCTAAAGAGTTAAATAAAACTTCTTTCTTTATTTTTTTCCATAAAAGAGAGTTTAAAACCAGAGCATTAGCTTCAGTGGCTCCACTGGTATATATAATTTCCTGAAAATCTACATTCAGAAGTTCGGCAGTCATTATCCGTTGTTCTTTTAAAAACGCAGATGCAGCTTCAGAATCAGAGTAACTGCCACTGGGATTGTGCCAAAACCTTTGTGTTACTTCATTGAAAGTTTGGAGGGCTTTTTCACTTGTTTTTGTGGTTGCAGCCCAATCAAAATAGGAGTGCTTCATTAGCTCATAGTGCTCTAAAATTACATATTTTTCAATAAGGAGCCTTGTCGCAGATACTCTTTAACTATATAAGTAATTTATGGAGAAACTATTTAGGACAACACTTAAACAAAACAGCACCGATTTATACCTGATTAATGACAGTAATGAAATTCTGAGTTTAAGTTTCTACAACAATAAAAACACTCTTTGGGTTTGTGATAAAAACAGCATCCGTTATCTTCCTCAAGGGGTGAACACCATTCTAATAGACGAGGGTGAAGAAGCAAAAAATCTTAGTAGTGTTGAAAAGATAGTTAAAGGGGCTTTTGATTACAAGCTGGGCAGAGATGCCCACTTTATCGGTGTAGGGGGTGGTGTTGTCTGCGATATTACTGCATTCTGTGCTTCTGTTTATATGCGCTCAGTAGCTCTTTCATTAATTCCCACAACACTGTTGGCCATGGTTGATGCCTCTTTGGGGGGCAAAACTGCACTTGATCTTTTAAATATTAAAAATCTTATTGGCTCTTTTTATCCTGCCAAAAATATTTTTCTCAACATAAACAGTTTGGAAACTTTGGATCAGAGACAGTTTTTAAATGGGTTGGGAGAGGTATTAAAACACTCTCTTTTAACCAAAGAGGATAGGTTAACACTCATTATGGAAAAATACCCACAAGAGATTCTTAAAAGAGAGCCATCTCTTTTAAAAGAGATTATAATAGAGAGCCTCCTCGTAAAAAAGAGTTTTATAGAAGAAGACCCAAATGAATTAAAAGGAATTCGGGAAGCTCTTAATTTAGGACATACGTTTGGCCATGCCCTGGAGAGTGTAGGGGGATTATCGCAATTTAACCATGGGGAAGCTGTTGTTTGGGGAGTTGGCAGAGCTCTTGAGGCTTCTCTTAAGTTAAATTTAATTTCAGAAACTTTTGTAAAAAGGTATAAAAATCTTTTTAAGACTTACGCTTTTAATTTAGATTTAAAAATTAAAGAGAAAGATAAATTTATTGAAGCTCTTAAACACGATAAGAAAAATAGAGACTCTAAAATCAGGTTTGTTTTAATGGAAGGACAGGGCAAGTATCTGCTTAAAGCTTTGGATGAGCAATTTATAACCACTCTTATTTAAGAGTCAAAAATTTTTAAAAGCTGTTCGTATCTTTTTTTTGCGCTTTTGGCCTCTGAAGGATATTTTTTGGAGTCCAACTCATCAATTAACTGACCAACACTAAACAAAGAGTTATCTAAAGCTCCAAAAGCACTGCTGTTGATTGCATATCTATAAAGACCTTTATTGTGGTAATTCAACTCAACAAAACCTAAGTGCCTTTTTCTTTTTTTCATTTTAGAAAAAGCAAGAATCCAATAGAGGTTATCGATTAGAAGCGCGGGGTCGCTTGAGAAAAAATTGCCGCTGGGGGGTGACTCTAAAATCCCTTTATCCAAATCTATCTTATTGTGTAATTCTACAACGGAGCTAAGCTTATCTTGAAAGTGGATATAAAAATTTCTATACGTTAAAGCAACTGCGATATTCTTTGGTTTTCGTTGGTTGTAATAGTAATTTTTAGCAATATCTTTAAGATCTTCAAGGGGTATAAGGGCAATCTTTTTCTTCCCTTTTGGACTGTTTATTAAAGGATAACTTTTTTTATAAAGGGTGATGAAATTATGGTCTTTTACCTCAATTTGCTCTTTAACAACTCTCCCTTTTTTACCTTTCAGCAGACTCTGCAAAGAGACCCTTAGATTTTTGTCAATCTCATCGAGCCACTGCTTTTTTAGTGGGGAGACACTTCTGGCATACATTCTGCTCGTTTGAACTATCTCTCCTGCAAGGATAAATTGAGGCAGTTGGCTAAACCAAGCAGACCCGGGATGTAAATAGATTTGATCGGTTGTCAAAGAGCGATAGACGTTTCTTTCGGCTTTTATACAGACATACTGCTGCAGACCGCTGGCTAAACAGCACAGGTAATCTTTTGTAGAACCTCCGCCGCTTAACGGGAATCCCATTTGGGAAACTATTTCGGATAACTGCTGAGTTACATGCACTATTTCAACCATTGATTCATAATCGAGATAGAAAGCCTTACACCAATTCTGTTTGGCTTTTGTCCCCTTAAGTGAGACCATTTTTCTGTAAATTTCAAGGTAGCTTATAAAGTCACCGTCTTCGCTGTTAAAAGTTTGATGGGCTTTTCGGGCTGAATCTTCTTCATTGGGGGGCAAAATAAAGGGAGTTTTTGTTGAGAGATAAGAGATGGCAATTATAACTTCATCAATTACTTGAGGATACCTGTTCATAGCCTCTACAATTACACGGGAGTGGCGTGGCAGTAGGGGAAATTGTACCATCAGCTGACCGATAGAAGTGAGTCTTCTCTCATTGTCAATTGCATTGATAAATTTAAGAGTCTCCTCACCGCTGGCAATGGCTCCGTCTTTTGGTCTTGTAATAAAGGAAAACTTTTCCCAGTTATAAATAGCCAGCTCACTCATCCGTAAAACAACTTCGGATAAATCGGTTCTTAAAATTTCTTCGGTTCCGAATTTTGGTCTGTTCTCATAATCTTCTTTGGTATAAAGGCGATAACATTTTCCGCTTTGGGTTCTTCCGGCTCGGCCGCTTCTCTGTAGAGCCGAAGATTGACTGATTGCAACAGTTACTAAAGAACTGGTGAAGTTTCTCTGATTGTAGTAGTTGATTTTTGCATTACCGCTGTCAATAACCGTTGTAATTCCGTCAATAGTTATACTTGTTTCGGCTATGTTTGTTGCCACGACAACTTTAGTTTTCCCTTTAGGGGTTGGAATAAATACCTGTTCCTGTTCCTCTTCCGACAATCTTCCGTAAAGGGGTAAAATTAGGAGATCTTTAGCGACAGAACTCTCATAGAGGGTATTTATGCATCTTTTTATCTCAAATTCACCTGTTAGGAATATGAGAATATCACCTGGTTTTTTTGACTCCTGTTTTACGATATCCAATATAAAACTGTAAATCTCTTCCGATTCGTTGTTTTGGGCAAGCGGTTTGTAAATTATCTCAATTGGGTGCACTATTGCATCAATACTTATAATTGGGGCGTTATCGAAAAAAGAGCTGAAGATTTTTGTGTTGATTGTTGCCGAAGAGACTATGACTTTAAACTCTTTTCTCTCATTTAAGACGTTTTTCAACAATCCTAAAATAAAATCAATGTTTAGGCTTCTCTCATGAGCCTCATCAACTAAAATAACAGAGTAGCGGCTCAACAATGGGTCTGCCTTAAGTTCCATCAGTAATATGCCGTCGGTCATTATTTTTATTTTTGTATTGGCTTTAGTGGTATCGCTGAAACGCATTTTATAAGCAACCAAAGAGTCTTTGTCATCGAGTTGTTTTGCAATAAAATCAGTAACCGAAAGTGTGGCGACTCTTCTCGGTTGGGTTATTCCAATCATCTTTTCTTTGGCATACCCGGCTTCATGAAGAATAATCGGCATTTGGGTCGTTTTACCTGAGCCGGTGGGACTTTCTACTACAATTACTTGATTATCTTTTAGAGCATCTAAGATTTGTTGTCGGTTTTGGTAAACAGGCAAATGGCTTAATGTGAGCAAAACTATTTCCTTTTAAGATATTCAACCAGCTCTTTAAAATCTTTAAACTCCAAGTCTTTTCGTTCTTTTAGATTCCTTAAAGAGAATTTTTTTTCGTCGGTAATAAAAAGAGCATAAGGAATTTTATTATTTTCGGCATACTTAAACTGCTGTAATGCCTTTTTGCTTTGGAGATAAATCTCATTTCTTATCCCTTTGGCTCTTAAAGAAGCACTTAATTTTAGTAAATGAGACTCATTGTCAGCTCGGTCGTTAATTAAAAGGAGTTCGCTGCTTCCGAAATCTTCAAACAGGGGAGAGTCAAGAGCTTCTAAGGCTGCCAGCAGCCGGTCTAATCCGATTGATGAACCGACTCCAGGAAGGTGGTGTTTTGTATAAAGAGAGGCTAAATCGTTGTACCGTCCCCCAGAACACACAGATCCGATATCAGGCAATTCATTTAAAAATGTTTCGAAAACTATTCCGGTATAGTAATCAAGTCCTCTGGTTATAGAACTGTCAAATTTGAAATACTTTTCGATGTTTAACTCTTTTAATTGACCAAAAATAGATTCCAACCTCTGTAAGTGTTCATTTTCTTTACCTACTAATTTTTCCAACTGCACAAAAGCAGAATCGGTATCATAAGAGGATGAAATATCGATATAGGCAAAAATAAGGGAGGCTTTTTCTTTGTCTCCAGTTATCTCCTCCAAAAGATTAAGTACCTCTTGTTTGCCTATTTTAGCCAGTTTATCAACGGTTCTGAGGATTTCTACCGAGTTATCCTGTACACCTATTTTTTCGAGATAATTGTTAAAAAGTTGTCGATGAGCAACTTTAATTGTGAACTCTTCAATGTTAAGAGCCCTAAATGCTGCTTGCATTAAGCTTAGGATTTCTAAATCTGCCAGCTGAGAATCGACTCCGACAATATCAAAATCACACTGAATAAACTCTCTGAAGCGTCCCCTTTGCGGGTTTTCGCCCCGCCAAACTTTGGCTATGTGGGATCTTTTAAAGGGGAACGTTAACTCATTAAAATTTGCGGCAACAAAACGGGCAAACGGAATAGTTAAATCAAATCTTAAAGCAACTTCGCGCTTGCCGTTATCGACAAAGTGAAATATTTGCTTATCAGTTTCTCCTCCACCTTTACCTAATAGTATCTCTTTATACTCTAAAACTGGGGTGTCGATGGGAACAAATCCAAAAAGGGCAAACTGCTCTTCGAGTCTTTTAATAACCTCTTTCTTTACTAGCTCTTGTTCCGGTTTTGAATCTCGAAAGCCCTTTAGGACTTTGGGTTGTATCATTATAGTCAGCTCCTGTTGCATTTTTGAATCAGATGGTATACATCATAGAGTGTAATCAAAACCCCGATAAACTGCAACAAGATGGGATTGAATTGGAATGTTAATAAGATACAAAAAAGAGGGTGATGGGAAAAACAGAATAGTAGCTAAAGTCTACGGCCCCGATGAGCATAAAATAGATAACAAGGGTATTGATAAAGATGCTTTATGGGTTGTCAAAAAACTCAACGGTAATGGATTTGAAGCTTATATAGTCGGGGGGGCTGTTCGGGACCTCCTTATTAAACAAATTCCCAAAGATTTTGATATCGCAACAAACGCAACTCCGCGGCAGATTCAAAAATTGTTTTGGAATGCCAGAATAATAGGTAAAAGGTTTAAACTCGTTCACCTCTTTTTCAGAGATAATATTATTGAAGTTTCAACTTTTCGCAGTGGCAGCAGTGAATTCTCAAAATTATACGGGAGTGTCGATCAAGATGCAAAAAGGAGAGATTTCACCCTCAACGGTCTCTACTATGAGCCGATAAAACGTCAGTTAATCGATTTCCATGAGGCTTTGGAAGATATTTCAAAAAAAACGATACGCTCTATTTTGCCGCTTCCCGACTCTTTTATTGAAGATCCTGTAAGGATGATTAGAGCAATTAAATACAGCGCCACTACTAATTTTAAACTGCAGAATTCAATTAGACGCTCAATTGTTAAATATGGGAAAGAGTTATCAAAAGTTCCGGCATCTAGGTTAACCGAAGAGCTTCTAAAAATTTTTGGTTCTTCACAATCTGAAAGAATAATTAAAGACCTTTTAAAATACAATCTGCTGATCTATATTCTTCCAACAATCAGTCTCAGTCCAAACAAGAAACAACTTTATGAATCGTTGGCAAAACTTGATAAAATCACCGATGATAAAAATGAAAATAAGAAAATAAAAGAGGGCGGTTGGAACTTTGTAATGATCAAAGCATTAACTGAAAACCTAATTATTTTTCCCGTCGAAGAAATGTCGGGGGATTTGCTTTTTAAAGAGATATACAGTCAGATTAAAAGTATTATAAATCCAATAACCCCACCTAACTATTATGTTCAACAGGCAACAGTAGAATTGTTAAAAGAGAGAAATATTGTTGTTCCCAAAAGTTGTTTAAGTGCTAAAAAACCCCTTGACGTAACTTTATATGGACAACCGAAACAAAAGAGTAAGAAAGAGTTGGAGTCACTTAAGAGGGCAAAAAAAGCTCATCGGGTTACTCCCAAAAAGAGAGCTAAGACCACTGTTCAATCTCGATATTCACCCGACTGACAAAAATGCCTCCGTATTTCTCCAATGAATCGGCAATGTACTCTTGCAATTCTGCCAAAGTAGTTGAAATCTGGTGGCGGTACGGTACCCGCAGTTTTACCGTTAAATCATAACCCTCAGGCTGTACTTTCATCTGAACCTTTCTGACTTTGATGATATTGTCAAACTCATCGAGACAGTGGACAACCATTTGAGTAAGAGCGGCTTCACTCATAGTTATTTTTCCGTACTGGCTGAATTCGGGCCGTACTATAGTTTTTTCATAGGCTTTTCTTTTACCCCAGGGTAACTTTGTCTTATTTTTGAAAAATACTCTCATAGAATCGTAGACTATTTGGGGATAGTTTCTTGTTATTTCAATTGTGGGGACAGGGATGACATGTTTGCCTTCACTGAAACGCACTCTCATTGCAGTTTCAATCTCTTCTTTAGTTGCAATATCTTCGATATGGAAAATCCTCTCAGGTTCGGGCAAATTGAGTCTGTTGGAGATTCGGTAGACCATTTTTTCACTGGTACCGATTATTAAAATCCTGTGGAGTTTCTCCTTTTGAAGTGCACGTATTGCTTCACTTTGATGTTCGTTGTCATCAAAGAGGGCAGTTCTCACAGCTGTAAGAAAGTTTTGCTCCCTTTTTGCCGAACGACCGGCTAAGATTCTATCTCCTTTTATTAATAGGCCATCATCAATTATTAAATCTATGTTATACTTCTGAGCAACTAACTTGGATCTAAAACTTTTGCCTGTACCGCTCTTTCCCACAAGCGCAAAAACTTTTATTCCTTTTAGTTTCCAAAAAGCGTAACGAAATATCCGGTTCATATTTACTGTTATACCGTTTTTCCGTTACTATATGAAGACATTAAATGGGTGAAGGGCTTAATACTCTTTGAAATGGGCCTTTTATCCGATTTTATATATAAAAGGAGTATCAAAGGATGGCAAGGCTAGCAACATTTCCCAAAGGTGGCGTTCATCCCAATGACAAGAAGTGGTTTACAAACTCCAAAGCCGTCGAAGTTATGCCGGCTGTTAGTGAGTTAATTATTCCGCTTTCGCAACATCTCGGAGTTCCTGCCAAAGCTCTCAAACAAAAGGGCGACAGTGTTACAGCCGGAGAAAAAATAGCGGAAGCTGCCGGTTTTATCTCCGCCTCAGTTCACTCTCCGGTAAACGGAACAATTTCTGAGATTAAGAAAGTGACTTTGGCAAACAACACAACCACAGATGCATTCATCATTACGGTTGACGAACAGAATCCGTTTGGGACTTGGAAAAAACAACCTTACGATAAACTTTCCAAAGAGGAGTTGGTTAATCTTGTTTTGGATAAAGGGATTGTCGGTGCTGGCGGAGCAACCTTTCCTTCTCACGTTAAGCTGCTTGTCCCCAAAGGTAAGAGTGTTGACACTTTAGTTGTTAACGGGGTTGAGTGTGAGCCGTATCTTACAAGTGACCATCGATTGATGCTTGAAAATACCCAAGAACTGCTTGAAGGGGTAATGATTGTCGCTAAAATTACCGAACCAAAAAAAATAATAATCGGAGTCGAGAATAACAAAGTTGATGCAATAGTAAAACTTAGAGAGGAAGCTATAAAACTTGACTATCCAATAGAAATTGTCCCTTTAAAATTAAAATATCCTCAAGGAGATGAGAAGCAACTTTTAAAAGCAACAATTAATAGGGAAATCCCCTCTGGAAAATTGCCCTTAGATGTTGGAGCTGTCGTTTTAAACGTAGGAACGGCTTTTGCCGTTTATGAAGCGGTGGTTTTAAGAAAACCCCTTATTGAGAGAATCGTAACAGTCAGCGGTGAAGCTTTCAAAGAACAGAAAAACCTAAAGGTTCTTATAGGGACAAAAGTTGCCGATTTAATTGAGTATGTTGGCGGCTTTGACCACCAACCCGATAAATTAGTCAGCGGCGGACCTATGATGGGATTTGCTTTTTATGATGAACAAAGCCCAATTACAAAAGGTTCGGGAGGCCTTTTAGCTCTCGATGACAAAAAAAAGAAAAAAGTAAAACAAACA
>JBAYOE010000024.1:0-12808 GCA_041678405.1 Sphaerochaetaceae bacterium
CCTTTCTAAGTTTAATTTTACGCTACTTTGAATTTTTGATGGCAGCATTGCACTGTTTGCAAACCATCGATTTTGAGCCATCTATTTCCTGCTCATAAAGTACCTTAATTGCACTGCGTTTACATACCGGACAAGTTCCCCTGCCACTCGATTTCTGGTCTCTTATTCCGGCGCCTCTATGTGCTTTAGCCATGTAATTCTCCTTAAACAAAAAAAATAAGTACGAGTTGACTATAGTGACCAAAAAAACCATTGTCAAGGGATTATAAAGCCCAAGTTAACCCTGCAGAGATAACTAGTCTCTCATCACTCAGTGGGTATTCTACGGCAATGTCAATTGCACTGTTGCCGACTTTTGTACCAATTCCAAAGGAGAGGATTCCGCTACCATCAAGAGAGAAATACGGTTTTCCTACTAAACGAATCTCTTTGTAGCCTGTCCGCAGGGCTAAAGAGAGGGTATTGGTAAATTGGAATTTTCCCTCTAAACCTAAATTTAGAGACCTATCAACGTTACTGCCCAAATTTGTAAAATCGGTGGCAATGGTAAATACAAGACGGTTTAATTCATCATCTTTGTTAAATTCAGGACTTGTATAAGCCAAACCTATTGAAGATTTATCTACTATCTCAGAAAAGTCAAAATAGAGTTCGTTTGTTTCGTAGTTTAAACTGAAAAGAGAATCGGTCAGAAACCCCAAAGAGATTCCCTGATAATTAAATAAAAACCCCAAAGATGATTGGAAGAACTGGCCGTTTTCCGATTGGTGAGTGTAACGTTCTAAGTAGGTACGGCTTATATAATCGCTTAAAGCACTCCCTTTACGAATTTCGACATCCCGCTCTGTTCTGTTGCCACCTTGGGCGCTTAATCCTACCGAGGCTCCTTTATAACCGTAACTGGTTGTAATTTGAATTTTAGAGTCGTTGTAAGCCTTGAATTTTAAATTGTCAGAATCTATCTCTCTCTCTTTTAAAGTATTGTTCAACCCTATGGAGAGTGCCAAATAGCGACTGCTAAACAACAAATCAAAGGCAGCCGTTGGATTCTGTATCCACACAATGGGGTCATTTTGAGTATCTGTGGTTTTAATCAACTCACTATAGCGGGCTCCGATTCTAAAGAGGGGTTTTTCGTTAAGATAAAGGGCAGCCGGATTTCTGATAAACGAGCTGTTTTGTCCGCTTAAGGCTACTGAGACCGAGCCCATAGCCAAAAGCCGTAAATCAGAGAGTCGGTTGGTATCGGAAAAATCAACACTTCCTAAGGGAAATAAAAAACAGAGTAAAATTACGATAACAACCACACTTTTTGGCTTATGTTTCATATTTATCACCGTAAACAGAGTTCTGAGCCCGTTTGAGAATTCTTTTGGCTGTTTTATCATTTTCAAATTCAGCGAGACTCTGTAAATCCGACTGTCTTGCCAAAGAGGTCAATATTTTCTCCAATTTCAACTTCTCCTTAGAACTCTTTTGCTCATTCATAGCTTTCAAAACTACTTTAAAAGCCTCCTGAGGGTCTTCTATTATCCCCTCTTCAAACTCTTTAATTCTCTTTTCAATCTCTGAATCAGAGAGTTGAACAATTTTGGAAGATTGCAACGGGGTCTCTAGCACAACTCCTCCGATAAACTTGAATGTTTGACAACTCTCCATTTCATTAAATATTTTTGTCGACAAATAATCCAGTCTTTTGAAAAGTGGAAGCATCTCCAATGAGACTTGCACCGGATAATAGGGACTTTTTGTTTTTCCGGTTATGTAGATATTAATAAGATTTTGCTTTCCACCCTTACTCTGTATCCCCCCGGAGTTTTGTTTATAGAGGGGAATAATTGTAACGGGACTGTGGCGGGCTTTAAGCAATTCAACTACTCTATTGGGTTGAATTAGTGCATTATTGGGATAAGTTAAAACAATATGGCGGGCATCAACTGCCCCAAAAAGCTGAACAAAAGCTTTATCGGCATCTTTAAGAGAACAAAACAGAGAGTGGCTTTTTTTCCAATCGTCCCTTATGCCGGCTTTATCGACTAAAACTCCTTTCTCATCTTTTTCATCCGACGGTTCATAATAATCCCATAGTGCCACGCTGTTCAAAAGATGGTAAGCACTGCCGTACTGTACAACCGATGCCGGCGGATCCAAATAACAGATATCGCCGCTGTATTCTTTCAAAAATGTTAAAGCATCTCTGTTTTTAACAACTGAAGTTAAAGAGTTTTCATCGCAAAGGGTGGGAACATTCAGCTGAGCGACATCAGCTATTCTGCTGCGGACATTTTTCAGACTCTTATGGTAACTGCTAAAAGTACCGCTTGTATTGGCTTTTCTGCTAACTTCATACAAAAGAGTGCTCAGAACAACATTTTTTTCACTCTCATTAATTCTCTCTTCAATAAAAGTAGCCTCTAATTCTTCTCTAACCGCATCAAAAAAACGGGCGTTAACCGGTGTAAAAAAGAGCCGTTTTCCCTCTTCGGTCTCATCTGCAGGGGCATAGTAACGACTCAGATAGGGCCTGTTTATCCCTGTGGAACTCTTTGCGGCATAAAGTCCATGGTAATTTAAAAGTGAATAAAAACTGTCGATGCCGCCTGTGTTTATAAACATTTTAGAGAGTTGCTGTGCCGATATTGTTAAGAAAACCGAATTTATTATATAAGAAAAATATTCGATATCGGAAGCATAAACTTTCATCTGCAATTGTTTGGCAATCCGACTGACCGCTCCCGTTCCACAAAAAGGGTCTAAGAATATGGGGTTTTTTATTGTTTTTGTTAGAGATTCAAAAATTACTTTCAGCTGTTGTATGATGGCCCGTTTATTGCCGATAAGGCTAACCAGCTGATCACTTTCATATTTTGGGAGAGTCAGTGCCACTAAAGCTCCTTGTAAATCTAAAAAAACGTTGTTACCATTACTACAATGAGAAGAATAACAGCATTGTACCCAAATAACAAGCTATTTTCTGAATGTAGAATAATTGGAAAAGTCGACCCATTTATCGACAACATTGTTTACAACTCAAAACTTGCCACTAAAAACAGTGTTTTTATCGCAGTTAAAGGATTAAATGTTGACGGACACACTTTTATAGAAGAGGCAATAAACAAAGGTTCAGTTGCAATTATTCACAGTTCTCCCTTAAAGTTTTACAACAGCGATGTTTTGTATCTCCAACATCCGAATCCCAAAAGATTGGGCAGTTTGATTGCCTCACTTTTGGCAGAAAAGAGACCCCAAACAATAATCGGGGTAACCGGAACCGACGGTAAAACATCAACAACAGATTTTTTATACCAAATTGTTAATAAATGCGGTATCAACTGTGCTCTTCTCACAACGGTTGAAATTGATGAAGGAAACGGTAAAAAGAACAACAATTTTAGCCAAACCACCCCTGAAGCAGTCGATATCTTTAATTTCTTAAAAAATAGCAAATCAAACAAAATTGATGCAGTTGTGTTGGAAGCCAGCAGTCACGGTCTCTCTTTTGATAACTCTAGGTTAATCGATGTCCCTTTTAGCGGAGCTATTTATACAAATATAAGTAGCGAACACTTAGATTTTCATAAAACCATTGAAAATTATGTCGATTCAAAGCTCAATTTAGCCCGCCAGGTAGTTAAAGGGGGCTTTGTTGTAATCCCTTCAGACTTTACCTACACAAACGAACTTAAAAGTACTTTAGACAACTCTGTTTCCCTCTATAAATACAGTTTGGATTCAGATACAGATGACTCATACCTGATTGCAAACACTCTAAAAGAGGGATTCGGCTTTCGGGAAATATCAATCTCAATTCCCAGTGAAAATCAAAGTTTTAACACTGTTCTTTCCTATGGTCAAAAAGTTTATGCCCAAAATTTTATCGGCTCCCTGTTAGCATGCCGTCTTCAGTTTAAGATTCCGTGGGAAATCATAAGAGAAAAAAGTAGCAGCATCAAAAAAGTCAGAGGAAGATTTGAGATTATAAAAGAAGTTGGTTCTCCTACAATAGTTGTTGATTTTGCCCATACCAGTGTCGCTTTTGAAGAAATCTTTTCTCACACCCGCAAATACTTTCAAAACAGCAGAATCAGGGCAGTTTTCAGTGCCGCAGGTCAAAGAGACCGTTCCAAACGCCCCTCTATGGGCTTCATTGCAGCCTCTTGGTGTGATTATATCTACTTAAGCGATGAGGATCCGAGAAGTGAAGATCCGAATCAAATATTTAGCGATATTGAAAAGGGGATCTCTCTGGCAAATTCTGGGTGTGTTATTTTTAAAATTCACGATCGAAGAGAAGCCATTAAAAGAGCAATAGCAGAATCAAGTGATGAGGATGTTCTGCTCCTTTTATCCAAAGGACATGAACAAAGTATCCATTATGACGGTTATGATTTAGAATGGGATGAGAAAAAAGTAGTAAAAGAGATCTTAAATGCTTGGGGGAAGCAAAATGGGAGATAAGGGGACAATAGCCCTTTTGTACGGGGGAAAATCGACAGAACACGCTGTCAGTTGCCGTTCGGCTGCAAATGTAGGTTATCAACTGGATTGCGGAGGTTTTAATGTAATTCCCATAGGGATAGATTATCAAGGACGCTGGACTTTAAAAGAGGTCGACTTTAAAACAAAACCTCCAATTTTAGACTCCGATTATGATGAAAACAATGAGATTACAATTAAGATGGGTCTCGGCTTTTTCCACAAAGATAAAAGGTTACCGATAACAAGTTGTTTTCCCCTTACCCACGGTAACAACGGAGAAGACGGTAAAATTCAAGGTGTCATTAAATTAGCAAATCTGCCTCTGATTGGCAGCGGAGTTAAAGCTAGTGCACTGGCTATGAACAAAGAATCGACAAAAAGGATTCTTTATAAAAAAAATGTCTCGACTCTTGCCAGTTACCTTGTTTACAAAAACAAATCCCATGAGATAAAGCGGCTCTTTTATGAAATAAGGGCGGCTTTAGGCCAAAATGTTTTTGTCAAACCGGTAAATGGAGGCTCTTCGGTTGGGGTTACCGCTATAAAAGATCTAAACATTAATAGTTTAACAGAAGCACTACAAAACGTTTGGGCTTACAGTCCGTGTGCTTTAATAGAGCCGCTGCTCTCTAATTTTATTGAATTAGAGTGTGCTGTCTTAGAAGTTGGCGGCTCCTTAATAGCAAGTTTCCCGGGACAGGTAATTGACCCGTTGGAAAAAGAGAACGCTTTTTTAACGTATGAACAAAAATATTTGGGCCAAAATTGTGCCTATATAGAGGCTCCCGCAAATTTGCAAATAGGTTTGTTAAACGGAATTCAAAAACTTGCATTACTGATTTCCAAAGAGATTGGAATCAGTGGTTTTAGTCGGGTTGATTTCTTTTACGATCTAGATAAGAAACGGGTCTACTTCAACGAAATTAATACAATTCCGGGAATGAGTATGAGTAGTCACTACCCCGTTTTGGCCGCCTCAATGGGGTATGAGTGGCCTCTTCTGTTAGAGACATTGGTAGCAACAAGTTTGAGAGAGTTTGAAGAGAAAAAAGAGATCTCTTATCAAGGGTTTAAATAAAAGTGGAACAAATCTGGTTTCATGTCGATTTAGATGCTTTTTATGCTTCGGTAGAACAGTTGGATAACCCCCAATACCGAGGCAAACCCGTTATTGTCGGAGGCCAAAGCAACAGAGGAGTTGTATCGGCCTGTTCGTATGAAGCCAGAAAATTCAAAGTCCACTCGGCTATGCCGACCTATAGGGCAAAACAGCTCTGCCCCCACGCAATTTTTGTCAGGGGAAGGATGGAAAGATATATTGAAGTAAGCCGCCAAATTATGACTCTTTTAAAAACTTTCAGTCCAATTGTTCAACAAATTTCAATCGACGAAGCTTTCTTGGATATGAGCGGAACTCAAAGGCTTTTTGGTAAACCCAAAGAGGCAGCTGTTTTGCTTAAAAACAGAGTTAGAAATGAGTTGGGACTTACAATCAGTGTCGGAATCGGTTCAAGCAGATTCATAGCAAAGATGGCAAGCGGTTACGACAAACCCGATGGCTTATGTAAAGTATCGCCTGGCAAAGAAATTGCCTTTGTTGATGCAGTAGGACTTCAAAAGCTTTGGGGAATCGGTGAAAGTACCCTTAATATGCTTAAAAAGAACAACATAACAACTACAGTTGAGTTGAGAAATTACAGCCAAGAATTTCTAAAAAATAAATTTGGAGTCGCCACTGGTGAGTATCTGTACAAAATTTGTCGCGGGATAGACCCCGGAATTCACAGTGGTGTGACAAAGAGCCGTTCCATCAGCACTGAAATGACATTCCCTGTCGATGTAACTGATTTTGATGTCCTTAAGCAAAATCTACTGCAGATGTGTCATGAAATCATGTTTAGGGCTTTAGAAGAGGATGTTAACTCTTTGACAGTGGCAATAAAAATTCGTTTAAGCGATTTTAGTACTACCACCGTCCAATCAACTGGTGAGAAACCGATAAGTTCCGCCGAAGAGGCCTATAAAATTGCCAAAGAGCTCCTCAGAAAAAGATGGAAAGAGCCAAATCCAGTGCGTCTTTTAGGTGTCGGGTTTCACAATGTAACCGACAATAGAGACTCCTTTCAGCAGGAACTTTTTGACGATCCATATAAGCGGAAAAGGGAGCTGGAAAAAACCGTTCTCTCTTTAAAATCTAGTGGCAAATCTCTTGTTAAAGCGAGCCTTTTAAAGACAAAAGAGAAAGACGAGAACTAAAGAGCACCTCCCCTTGGCAATGCCCCTTAATTGGTGCTAAAGTTACAACCAATATAAATGGGAGAGACGATGGGACTGCACATAGTCTTATTTGAGCCACAAATACCTCAAAACACTGGGAATATAAGCCGAACGTGTGCTGCTTTAGGGGCCAAATTACATTTGGTTGAGCCTTTAGGTTTTTCCTTAAATGACCGGTATCTTAAACGGGCCGGCTTAGACTATTGGCATCTACTCGATTTAGAGATTCATCAAAGTGTTAATTCCTTTTTAGACGAACATGGAACCGATAATCTTTGGTTTTTTACCACAAAAGGGAAAACCATCTACAGTGACGTTGTTTACGAAGACGATTCTTTTTTGGTTTTCGGTAAAGAGACAGCCGGAATTGATGAATCGATCTTAGTTAAATACCCCAAAAGATGCCTCAGGCTTCCGATGAAAAAGGAATCAAGGTCGCTCAATCTCTCAAACTGTGTGGCCGTGGGGGCTTTTGAGTATATCCGCCAGCATCGGTTTTGTGAATTAGAGACAGAAGGAGCTTTACACAGGCTCTCTTGGGCTGAAAGAGAACTTTCATAGGAGTGATAAAAGATGGCAGTTATTGGTTTCATCGGTTCAGGAAATATGGGTTCGGCGATTATCAACAGTATCGCTAAAACAAAAAAGCATAAAATCTTAATTTATGACATCAACAGAGAACTTGCCCTTCAAGTTGCCAATGAGAGTAATTCAATGAGTGTGGAATTGGAGACTCTTCTTAGTGACAGCGATATCATATTTCTGGCAGTAAAACCACAAATTCTCCCCTCTTTATACAAAGATCTCAAAGGCAGGGGAAAAAAGTGGATTTCAATTGCCGCCGGAGTCTCTTTGGCAACTCTGAAAAAGAACCTTGGCAGTGACCAAATTGTCAGATTGATGCCAAATATTTCCACCGAGGTGGGAAAATCTGGTACGGCATTATGTGCAACAGGGGAAACTGACGAGAGTTTCATAAAAGAGAGTATCGCAATAGCTGAGAGTTTCGGCTCAGTTTACCTTTTGGATGAGAAGTTATTCGGTGCTTTTGTCGGTTCTTCTGCTTCTGCAATCGCTACTGTGTTTGCTTTTATTAACGGCTTGGCTTTAGGGGCAGTCAAAGAGGGACTCTCTTACTCACAAGCTTTGAATATAGTCTGTTCAACAACTTTTGGGGCACTGAAGCTGTTGGAAAGTTCAAAAGCCCATCCGGAAGAGCTTATCAGTAAAGTCTGTTCTCCCGGAGGAACAACCATCGAATCGGTTACTCTATTGGAAAACAGTGGATTCAAAGGTATTTTAATTGATTCGGTCAGTGTTGCAAGCCAACGTGCCCAGCAACTGGAAGAAAAAGCCAACAAGGAGAATCAGTAGGTTTATGATAGACTTAAGGGAACTTAAAGAGCGCAAAGACGAAATTGTTACCAACATTGCCAACCGTGGAATGAATGTTGATGTAGATAAAATTCTCTTATTGCAGGAACAAAGAAATTCTCTTTTAAAAGAGACAGAGACTCTCAGATCAAAAAGAAATGAAAATGCAACAAAGATGAAGGGCAAAATTGATGTAGCTTTAAGGACATCTCTGATTGAAGAGGGAAAACTCATCAAAGATGCCATAAGTGAGAAAGAGGCTCTTTTAAATGAGATTAACAGTGAGTATTTAAAGCTGGCAAAATTAATTCCCAACTACAGTCACCCCGATATCCCAATCGGATTATTGGAGAGCGACAACAAAGAGATCAGGAGAGTCGGTAAGATTCCAAACTTCTCATTCAAAGCAAAAGACCATGTCGAACTCGGTCAACAACTCGATATAGTCGACTTTGAGACAGCCACAAGAGTAACCGGGCCTAAATTTTATTATCTGAAAAGGGAGGCTGTTTTACTTGAATTGGCCCTCCAACGCTACGCCCTCGACACTTTGGCAAAAAAGGGTTTTATTTTAACCATTACCCCCGATATTGCCAAACAGGAGATTTTAGAAGGAATCGGTTTTAATCCCAGAGGACCCGAAAGTAATATCTACAACATTGAAGAGAGTGATACGTGTCTTATAGGGACAGCCGAAATTACTTTAGGCGGGTATTACAGCGACACAATTTTGAATGAGCAGCAACTGCCGATTAAACTTGCAGGACTTTCGCACTGTTTCAGAAAAGAGGCCGGTTCGGCCGGACAGTACTCCAAAGGATTATATAGGGTTCACCAATTTACAAAAGTTGAAATGTTTGTCTATGCTCTGCCCTCCGACTCGGATAAAATCCACTTAGAGTTATTGGAGATTGAAGAGGAGATTTTTAGGGGTCTTGAAATTCCTTACAGGGTTGTCGATACTTGTAGTGGGGACTTGGGAGCCCCAGCCTACCGAAAATACGATATAGAGGCATGGATGCCGGGAAGAGGAGAGAATGGGGATTGGGGTGAAGTCACCAGTACCAGCAACTGTACCGACTACCAGGCCCGCAGGCTCAACTCCCGTTATAAAGACGACGAAGGTAAAATTAAACATGTCCACATGCTTAACGGAACTGCGATTGCAGTCTCCAGGGCGATTGTCGCGATTTTGGAGAATTTCCAACAGGCTGACGGCTCGGTTAAAATGCCTGAGATATTGCACCCCTACCTTGGATTCAGTGAAATTCATCGCCTTTAAAAAAGGAGGTTTACTATGACAGTATCAGCTCTTTCAGCCGACTTTTATGAACTTACTATGATGCAGGGTTATTTCTTAACAAAGAACAATCCTATGGTCGTATTTGATATGTTTTACCGCTCAAACCCCTACAACGGTGGTTATGTGGTATTTGCCGGTATCGCTGATTTATTAAAAAGAATTGAACTATTTACTTTCAGCAAGGGAGACATCGACTTCTTAAAATCATTGGGTCGTTTCGAACCCTCTTTTTTAGACTACCTAGCCGATTTCAGATTTTCCGGAACACTCTACTCTGTTGCAGAAGGGACAATTGTTTTTCCCGGTGAACCTTTAATAAGAGTCGAAGCAACAATGATGGAGGCTCAACTGATTGAGGGAATCTTATTAAATACCATCAACTACCAATCTCTTATCGCCACCAAGGCTTCCCGGATTTACCAAGCATCAAAGGGTGGAGAGATTATGGAGTTTGGTCTCAGAAGGGCCCAGGGACCCGACGGAGCCATCTCAGCCAGCAGAGCCGCATTCATAGGAGGCTGTGCCGCCACAAGTAACACTTTAGCCGGAAAAGTCTTTAATATCCCTATTGCAGGGACAATGGCCCATTCTTGGGTGATGAGTTTTGATGATGAACTGGAGAGTTTCCGTTCCTTTGCCGATATTTATCCCAACCACTGTATCCTTTTAATTGATACATACGATACCCTCGGTTCGGGAATCGAAAATGCCATAACAGTTGGTCTTGAGATGAAAAAGTTGGGTAAAAGTATCGGGGTTCGAATTGACAGCGGAGATTTAAGCTACCTCTCACGGGAGATCAGAAAAAAACTCGATAAAGCAGGATTGCAGGATTGTCGAATTTATGCTTCTAACGATTTATCGGAAGAGATTATTGAGACTCTTGTCAGAGACAATGTCCCGATTGATTCTTGGGGAGTTGGAACCCATTTGGTGACCGGCGGTTCGCAAAGTTCACTCAACGGTGTTTATAAATTGGCCTGTCGAAAATTACAGAACGGTAATTGGCTGCCGACAATGAAAATAAGCAACAGTTATGAGAAATCGACCACTCCCGGAGCAAAACAGCTGTACCGTTTTTTCGATGAAGACGGAGGCCCATTAGCCGATTTAATAGCCTTGGAAGAGGAGCAGCTCGATTTTACCCAGGATATAATGTTTTATCACCCTTTCAGCGAAGCCGACTTCTTCAGAATGAAAGTAAGTCGCTTCAGCGAAGTAAAAGCTCTCTTAAAAATCGTAATGAAAAACGGGAAAAAATTGGATGGGAAAGTTAATTTAAGGGAGATACAAAAGCGGGTAACGACCTCATTGGACAAACTGCACTACAGTTATAAGAGGATGATTAATCCCCACATTTATAAAGTATCGCTCTCCAAAGAGTTAAAAAAGGTTAAAACGCAGCTTATAATCGAAGGAAGGCAGAAGCTCAATTCCGATTAACATAAGCAACTATCCCCGCACTGATAGCTTCGGCCATTCTTTTGCGATACTCAGCTGTTGCTAATTTCTTGAAATCAAAACTGTTACTGAGAAAGCCCACTTCTACTAAAACGGAAGGGATTTTGCTGCCGTTTAGTACCCACAAATCTTGTTCTTTTATCCCACGGGATCGTTCATCGGGAAAATTATTTTCCAAAGCTTCCAACAAATATGTTGCCAACAGAGAGTTTTGTCTGTTTAGAAGTTCGTTTAACTGGCTGTTGGGATAGCTGGCAAACCTAAAAAGTGCCCAGTCTTTCACTAAAGAATCTAAAAAAGAGACTCTTTTACGCCCCTCTTTTATTATTATCTCAAAACCTGTGGCTTCGTTACCGGTTGAAGAGTTTACGTGAATTGAGATTAGAATGTTTGATTTTTCAAAAGGTATTTCATTATCTGCGGCAAAGGCTGCCCTTTGGGCAAGGCTTATAAAAGAATCGTCACTACGGCTGAGTAATACATTGCAATCGAGTTGCTCTTCAAGTAATTCTTTTACTGAGAGAGTGATCTCTAAATTTATATTTTTTTCCTGTAGCGTTAAACCGTTTTCGGTGGCTACAGCTCCGGGGTCTGATCCTCCATGACCGGCATCTAAAATTATGGTAGTAACCTGACGGTTAAAAGGATTTGAAAAAGTTAAGCAGAGGGGAATCAAAAGAAATAGAATTATAGTGACAATTTTTTTCATCTCTGCTCTCCGGGAGCCGGCCAGCTCTCAATTAAACTGTAGAAATCTTGTTTGTATAAAGGAAGAACTTTCTTCACATCGTTATAAACTTTAGAATCAAAATATTTGGGGATTCTTTTGGTATAATTTTTTCCCCTGACTGTTCTGAATCCTAAAGCCCGGGTATGAACCCGCTTTATTCCGTTGCTTTCGCTACGATTTTCAATTACAAATTGCCTTGTTGAAAAGCTTGCCTTAAAAGCATCACAATACATAATCGGATAGCCGTAAAGCCAACACCTTAAACCAAAATCTAAAAACTGCCAGTACTCGCTCTCAATTGCTTCGTCAAATCCCCGCAGCCTCTGAAACAGTGCCCGCTCATACAAGCCGATTCCAAAATAGGGATAGAGAGTCGGTAAACGCTCTTCGGTAGGGAAAAAAGAGATTGGATCAATTAAGTTGTCTCTTATAAAAGGAACCTGAATAACAGGGAGGGCTTCTCCAAATCGATTTGTTAAATCGAAGGTAACTAAAGCGGCTTTTTTACTTCCGTTTAAAACCTCAATCCCTTTTTTGTATTCAAATTTTGTAAATTCTAAATTCGTTCTGGTTAATAAAAAGTAGGTTGAGTGGCACTGATTAGCCATTACATTGGCAAGAGTACCGAAAGAGAGGGGTTCGTTAAAGAGGATAAATGTAACTTTGGGAAACTGTTTGGCAATCTCTTTTAAATTTTCATGCTCCTGATACAAAAGAACAAACAGAGAGCCTATGTTTGTGAAATCGTAAAGGCGCTCTGTTGAGCTGATTAGCTCCTTCTCGCTTCCGACCGAAATCAGACCGATTGAAAAAGTCTCTTGGCGGTGGAGAAGGCTAATCCGTTTGCTTATATCCTGTTTCCCGTAAATTATCTGAAAATTATTCTCCATAATCCAGAAACACTATATCCTCTGGTCTGAAAATAACATCGCTTTTACCGTGGCGGATATTTTGGGGGATATCGGAACTCCGTTTTCCCGCCATCCTGATAATATCGCTGCTGTTGTAATACGGCACGGCTTTGGCAATGTTGTTGATATTTACGACATCGCCAGCTTCAAAAGCCCCTTCAACGCCGATGATACCGGAAGGCAGCAGGCTTTTATGATTTTTCAGGGCAATTACCGCCCCTTCATCAATTACTATGCGCCCTTTGGCTGTGGTATTAAGAATCCACCTAGAAC
>JBAYOE010000025.1:0-12157 GCA_041678405.1 Sphaerochaetaceae bacterium
AAACTTGTCATATGTTTAGAATTTTAGTAAATACATTAAAAAACACCCTCTATTAGAAGGTGCTTGTTTATGGGCCCAGCTGGACTTGAACCAGCGACCCACGGATTATGAGTCCGTTGCTCTAACCAACTGAGCTATAGGCCCGACTTTGCTGATATTATTGAGAAAATTGGTGTTAGTCAACTGTTAATGGATTTACGTCTCCTTTTATTAGTGGCTCTTTTATTCCAAGAGTGTTTAGTGTTTTTAGAATTTCTTCCATTTTGTTTTCTTCTATCCATCGTATAGTTAATCTGATTAAGTTGTTTTCAGTTAGTTCAGATTCGGCAAAAAGATTCTCTTTTATCAATTTTGCATAGAGGTTTTGGACTGAATCGTAATTACCAAAAGAACCTATCTGTATTTTGTACCAACCCGTATCGCCTAAACGGTTGTAATTTGAGATTGGATATTGAGGTTGGCTTAAAATCTCTAACTCAACCAAAGCTATTCCTTTCTCATAAATTCCCAACTCTTTTGCCCCTTGGACAGTTAAATCTATTATTCTTCCCTCCACAAAAGGACCTCTGTCATTAATAGTGACATCAACACTTTTATTATTTTCTAAATTGTGGACTCTGACTAAAGTACCAAAAGTGAGGCTTTTGTGGGCTGCTGTTAATTTATCCGGGTCAAATTTCTCTCCGTTGGCTGTTAAAGGGCCTTTTGGGTCACTGTCATACCAACTGGCAATTCCTCTTTCGTTAGTCTGAGCTGACAGAGCAAAAGAGAAAAGTAAAACTAAAAGCATAAGTGGGATAATTTTTCTCACTCTTTAATTATAATTTGATTTAGATAATTTTCAAAGATGTTGAGCATTTATTAAGCTCTCGCTATAATCCCCTCTATGGAAAAAAAAGTAATATCTACACACTGGGCAGACATATATGCCGATAAAATTGTCCGAGAGAGGGGCCCAAAGGAAGTATATACCTGTGCTTCAGGCATTACCCCCAGCGGAACCGTTCACATAGGAAACTTCAGAGAAATTATCTCAGTTGAACTTGTTGCACGGGCACTTCGTGACAAAGGGTACAACGTAAGGTTTATTTACTCTTGGGATGATTATGATGTTTTTAGAAAAGTTCCTAAAAATATGCCAAAACCTGAATTATTAGAGACCTATTTAAGAAAACCAATTGTAGATGTACCAGATACAACCGAACACTACAGCAACTATGCCGAAGCAAATGAGAAAGCAGTTGAACAACTGCTGCCCGTTGTAGGCATAGAGCCCGAATATATTTATCAGGCAAAAAAATATAGAAACTCCGACTATGCCGAAGGGATGAGAATAGCCTTAGCACATAAAGAAGAGATAAAAGGGATGTTGAATGTTCACCGGAGCAGTGACCTACGCGATAACTGGTACCCAATCTCTGTCTTTAGCGGCTTCAGTGGCAAAGACACAACAACAATCTTGGATTGGGATGGTGAGTATACTGTTACCTACCGTGATGATGAAACAGGCCAAACGGAAAGTGTCGATTTAAGAAAAACATCAATAGCAAAACTTCCTTGGAGAATAGACTGGCCGATGAGATGGGCTTACGAAGATGTCGATTTTGAACCGGCAGGAAAAGACCATCACAGTGAAGGGGGCTCTTTTGATACCTCTAAAGAAGTTGTAAAAATTTTTGGCCATCAGGCACCGATTTCTTTCCAGTATGATTTTATAAGCATCAAAGGACGGGGCGGTAAAATTTCTTCGTCATCAGGGGAAGTTATCAGTCTGCCGGATGTCCTTGAAGTTTATACTCCTGAAATAACCAGGTATCTTTTTGTCGGCACAAGACCAAATACTGAATTTGCAATCTCTTTTGATTTGGATGTTCTTAAAATTTATGAAGATTACGATACATGTGAAAGAATCTATTTTGGAGTTCAGCAAGCCAACGAAAAAAGAAAGGCTAAAGAGAGCAGAACATTTGAACTTTCTCAGGTGAAAGAGATTCCAACCGAGATTTCTTATCAAATTCCTTTTAGACACCTATGCAACCTCTTACAGATAAACAGCGGGGATGTTGATGCTGTAATTGCCACCTTGGATGATTTAAAACCATCCCAAGAACAAAGACTGAGACAACGGTGTGTCTGTGCTTGGAACTGGATAACTAAATTCAGCCCCGAGGATTTCAGATGGATATTACGAAGCAGTGAAGACCCTCTTGGGGATTTTAATGAAAAAGAGATTAACGGAATCAGAGAATTGGCAAGTGTAGTTGAAAATCTTGATAATTATGATGAGAAAGAGTTAAGTGAGAAAATCTATGATGTTGCCAGAATAGTTGACATAGAACCACCTGAACTCTTTAAAGCTTCCTATAAAGCAATAATCGGTAAAGAGAAGGGACCAAAGTTAGCCGCATTTATTAAAACCTGTGGCAAAGAGAAAATTCTTCCGATTCTGAAAAGATACTAAACTACAGCAGACGATCCAAAGCTGTTTGGCTTTTGCGCCATTTGGGATGGGTTTTTACCCTTAAATCTAAGTGAAGATTCTTTTGAGCAAAGATTCGCCTAATCTCTTTAAAGGAGGCTTGGCGGATTTTTTTTATTCCCGAACCCCCTTTGCCAACAACTATCCCTTTTTGCGACTCTTTTTCGACGTTTATAAAAGCTCTGATCCAAACAGAATCATCCTCCTGAGAGTACTCTAAATCAGCAACTTCAACATAGATTGCATGTGGAAGCTCTTCAATTACCTCTTTTATAGCTTTCTCCCTGATGATTTCAGAAATTCTAAATTCAAGAGGCTGGTCGGTATAAGCTTCGGGGGGATACATCAGCGGCCCTTGGGGAGCCAATTTAAAAAGTTCAATTAAAAGTTCATCAACACCCTCGTCGTTTTGAGCCGATATCTCTAAAATATTTTTAAATGATTTAGCTAAAAACTCTCTTGTTGCAGTTAACTCATTTTTACTAGCAATATCGATTTTATTAATTGCAACGACAGTCGGTATTTTTAAAGAGAGAAGAAGTTTTACAATTGTCTCCTCTTCCTCTTTGGCTTCCCTTTTAGGGTCAATTAAATAGAGAATAATATCGCTCTCTTTTAGTGAAGAACGGGTAGTCTCTTGAAGCTTCTGATTAAGCTTTTGTTCCGAGAGGTGAAAACCGGGAGTATCAGAAAAGATAAGTTGACCTCTTTGGTCGGTATAAATACCTCTAATTACATTTCTTGTAGTTTGGGGAGTCGTTGAAACAATTGAGACTTTTTGTTCACAGATGGTATTTACAAGAGTTGATTTGCCCGTTGAGGGGCGACCAATAAATGTTACAGTTGCACACTTCATTGTAAAATTATAATCAGCTTAGCAATAAGAGTAAACAGCGCTTTTCATTTGTTCAATTGTTTCTTATACTCAACTAGTCAATTATTTTGGTAATTTTGGGAGTTGATTATGGCTGAAGGTGATAAAAAAGAGACCCGTAGCGATATCTTGGATCAGAAATTCTTAGAGACCCGTTCTATCATGGTAACAGGACCGATTGATAAAGAGAGTGCCGAGAAGGTTATAAAAAATCTTCTTATTTTAGAATCAATCAGTGATGAACCGATTAAAGTTTTTATAAACTCACCCGGAGGGGATGTTGATGCAGGTCTTGCTATCTATGATATGGTTCGTTTTATAAAAAACAGAGTCTATATGATAGGAATGGGTTTAGTTGCCAGCGCCGCAACAATAGTGCTTGTTGCCGTTGCAAAAGAGGATCGCTATGCTCTGCCTAATTCAAGCTATCTGATTCACCAGCCAATGAGCAGAATGGAAGGGGTTGCTACCGATATTGAAATTTACACAACACAGTTGGAAAAAACCCGAGAGCGTCTAAATAAAATTATCAGTGACAGTACCTCTCAACCAATTGAAGTTGTAGAAAAGGATACCGACAGAGACTACTGGCTTGATGCTCAGCAGGCCCTCTCTTATGGACTTATCAGCAAAATAGTTGAAAAAAGGGAACAGATATAAAGTAAAAAGGCCCTTTCTTTAGTTAATTAATTAAAGAGAGAGGTATGATTAGAAGATATTTCAAAAAAGAGATACTCCTATTAATAGTTGGGGTATCTCTTTTATTTAGTTGTTCCTTACTGTTTCCCCAACCGGATGAAAACAAGATAACGGTGATGACTTACAATGTCCAAAATCTCTTTGACTGCTATGACAACGGAAACGAATACCCCGAATTCAAAAGTGACGGGGGATGGAATTGTTATTTGTACAACAAGCGGTTGGAGACGATATCGCAGGCAATAATCCAGTACTGTAAAACAGTCCCCTCAATTCTCCTTTTGCAGGAGGTAGAAAACAGCCAGGTAATTGAAGATTTAATAACAAAGCATCTGGGAAAGTGGGATTTTAAATACTATGTGATCACCAACGATACCTTTTCTCCCATACAGGTGGCAATTTTAAGCAAGTATCCCATTGTGCAAACCTTCAATCATGCAGTTTTAGAATCCCGTTCTGTTTTAGAGTGTACTGTCGATATCGGCGGTTCTTTGGTTACTCTCTTTAACATCCATGCCAAATCGAGAATAGGGGGAATAAAGGAGACAGAGGCCCAAAGAAGGGAGAGTGCTTACTCAATTATTGTCAGATGCAGTGAAATTTTAAATAAAAGCCCGTTCCACCCAATAATAATAGGGGGTGATTTTAACGAGAGTGTTGACAGTGTTTATAAAGATGGGTCTTCTTTTAACCACGCCCTTGTCCCTTACGGACACCCTTGTGCCGATGAAAAGTCTCTAATCATAACAGGAACAGCTCCCCAAAAAGGGCATTGGTACAGTTGGTATTTAGATAAGGAGGCCGTGTTAAAAGCTTCGGCTAACGGTTCTTATTGCTACAATGGGATTTGGGAGAGTTTTGATCAGTTACTTTTATCATCAGCTTTCTTTGACTATTATGATTTGGAGTTCAGTTGTGCCGATGTTTGTTACATCAGCCCTCTGATAAACGAAAAAGGGCTTCCCAATACTTATAATATAAAAAGTGGTAAAGGGTATTCAGATCACTTACCGGTAACTGTTACCCTAAAAAAGTTGTAAATACTATTTTTTTGCTGTTTGCAGTTGATAAAAAATCTGCTCAAGTTCAAGGGCAATATTTACATTATGAATAGTGGGCAACAAACTGTTTTCTGTTTTTAACGGCTTAAGGGTAATCGGGCTGAAGTTTAATATTCCGCTGATACCGGCATCTATAAGGCGTTTGTATACGTCGGCGGAAGAGGATTCGGGGACAGAGAGAATAGCCACCTTAACACTGTGCTTTTTAATGATTCTCTCCAGTTCGCTGAGCGGATAAATTTTTATGGGATTGTTTTCGCCGTTGTAAATCAGAGGATTTGAATCAAAACCGGCAACTATTCTTATTCCGTCATTTTCAAAGCCGGTGTAGTGCATCAAAGCTTTTCCAATCCGTCCGCATCCAACGATGATGACATTCTGTAAACTGTCACTTTTGCCAAGAATTTCAGCTAAACTTTTTAAAAGAGCCTCTATCTCATAGCCACCCCTTTTCTGACCGTAAATTTCCAAAATAGAGAAATCTTTGCGGACTATCGCAGCTGAAACACCGGCACCGTCGGCTAAGTTGTGAGCAAAAACCTTTTCCAGACCCAAGGCTCTGAGTCTATTTAGAATCCGGTAGTAGAGCGTTATTCGCCCCAGCATCTCACTATTCATACCAAAAATCCTTATTTATGTGAAAAATATTATAATAAAATGCAGTAATTTGCAATATTTAATTAATAAAGTGATGTAGTTATAAAAATAACCATTCGATAAACAAATATATATTGTAATTATTTAGATTTCTGTGTAGTATAATAATAGATAATTGAATACTGAAATCGGAGGTTAAAGGCTGTCATGAAAGAAGATAATGTATTTTCAAAACCCCTTATCGCATTTATTGATGATTGGAAAGAGAAGCCCGGTAACTTAATCATGGTATTACACAAAGTCCAAGAAGAGTTTGGGTATGTCTCCCGTCAGTCGGCTGATAAGGTTGCCGAACTTTTGGAAATCCCACTGGCCACTATATATGGTGTTCTTACCTTCTATCACTTCTTCAAAACAACTAAACCCGGCGAACACAATTTCCAAGTTTGTCTAGGAACTGCATGTTATCTTAAAGGAGCAGAGTCTCTTGCCGATGAGTTGACAGACTTATTGGGGATAAAGGTTGGCGGAGTTACAGAAGACGGAAGGTTCTCCCTTGAGGGAGTTCGGTGTGTCGGTTGTTGCGGCTTGGCTCCGGTTGTGACAGTTGGGGGTGAGGTTTTTGGTAAAGTTACAAAAGACCAGCTCCCCGGAATAATTTCTAAGTTTAGCTAAAAGGATTATGCACGCATCTTTGTGTGATTTCCTTTTGGATATTGGACATAATGCAATAGAGGCAGATTCAAAAAACATTTGCCTCACGATTAGGGAGGAGAGGTTTTTAATAGACTTTACCGTAAAAGATGACGGTAAGGGGATGAGTGAAGAGGTTAAAAAAAAGGTGAGTGACCCGTTTTATACAGATGGGGTCAAACACAAAAGCCGTAAAGTGGGATTGGGAATTCCCTTTCTGATTCAGGCAGTTGAGGCTGTCGGCGGTCGGTTCTCCCTTGAGTCCGAGTTGGGCAAAGGGACAACAGTTTTCTTTAGGTTTATTAAAAACCACATAGACTGCCCCCCCATAGGTGATTTCGTTTCAACCTTTGTTGCTCTGCTCTCTTTTAAAGAGGGGTATCAGATGGTCATAAACAGAAGCTTGCTTCTGGATGAAAATAAAGAGGAGTACCAATTAGACAGATTGGAACTTTTAGAACTTTTAGAAGATTTTTCCACAATTGGAAATTTAAAATTATTAAAAAGTTACGTGCAGTCTCAGGAGGCTGCTTTGGATGAAATAAGGAGGCAAGGATGGCAAAAATGACATTGGAGGAGTTGCGAAAGCTCAGAGACTCTAAAAAATCGGATCTTAGAAAGCGCGACATTGCCGGAAAAGATTTCCAAATAATTATCGGGATGGGAACCTGTGGAATTGCTGCGGGTGCCAAAGGGGTATTTGATGCTTTTATGGAAGAGTTGGATGCCCGGAAACTCGATAACGTTGCTGTAACCCAAACCGGGTGTATGGGACTCTGTTATGTGGAACCTACAGTGGAAATCATCGCTCCCGATATGCCTCCGGTGATTTATGGTAAAGTGGATGCCACAGTAGCTAGGCTTATTGTGGAAGATCATATAATGAAGAAGAAGATGGTCTCTGATCACGTGTTTGACCGCCCCTCTGCAGATATCATTAAAGATGGAGGCAAATAATGGCACTGAAGAACTATATTTTGGTTTGCGGTGGAACAGCCTGTGAATCGAGTAAAGCAAACGATATTTACGAAGCCTTAATCAGTGAGAGCAAAGCTCAGGGTGTCAGTGATGACGTCCAAATAGTTAAGACCGGGTGTTTTGGGTTTTGTGAGCAAGGTCCGATTGTCAAAATCTTACCAGAAGATTCCTTCTACGTTCAGGTTCAACCCGAGGATGCTAAAGAACTTATTGCCGAGCACGTAATAAAAGGGAGAGAAGTTAAACGACTCCTCTATGCCAAAGAAGGGAGCCGCAAACACGCAAAAGTTGAAGACATCGAATTCTACCAAAAACAGTTTAGGATTGTCTTAAGAAACTGCGGATTTATTGATCCGGAGAATATTGATGAGTACATTGCCCGCGAAGGGTATGTTGCCTTAGAAAAGGTTCTCTTTGAGATGAGTAGCGACGATGTAATTAATGAATTAAAAATCGCTAATCTGAGAGGCCGAGGCGGGGCGGGATTCCCGACTTGGATGAAATGGAATTTCACCCGACAGGCCAAAGATGGACAAAAATATATTGTAGTAAATGCAGATGAGGGGGACCCCGGTGCTTATATGGACCGTTCAACCTTAGAAGGAGACCCCCACTCAATTTTAGAGGCAATGGCAATTGCCGGTAAAACCGTTGGTGCCGATAAAGGTTATATCTACATCAGAGCTGAATATCCTTTAGCCATCAGGCGTCTTGAGATTGCAATGGCTCAGGCAAAGGAGTACGGACTTCTCGGAAATGACATCTTAGGCAGCGGATTTAATTTTGACATTGAAATAAGATTGGGAGCCGGTGCTTTTGTCTGCGGAGAAGAGACTGCCTTACTGGCTTCAATACAGGGCGGAAGGGGAATGCCTGTTCCAAGGCCTCCGTTTCCAGCGGTTAAAGGACTTTGGGGTAAACCGACTGTTATCAACAACGTTGAGACTTGGGCAAATATCCCCGTAATTATCCTTAAAGGTGGTTCTTGGTTCAGCCAAATCGGGACAGCCGACAGCCACGGAACCAAAGTTTTTGCCTTAACTGGAAAAATCAGAAACTCGGGGCTTGTTGAAGTTCCTATGGGAACAACACTCAGAGAGATAATCTACGACATCGGCGGGGGGATAGCCAACAATAAAGAGTTTAAAGCTGTTCAAACCGGCGGTCCTTCCGGGGGGGTTATAACAAAAGAGTTTTTAGATACCCCGATAGATTTTGGTTCATTGACAAAACTTGGTTCAATGATGGGTTCCGGCGGAATGATTGTTATGGACGAAGACGATTGTATCGTTGATGTAGCCAAATTCTATTTGAATTTTACGGTTGATGAGTCTTGCGGAAAGTGTGCACCGTGCAGAATCGGAGGGCGTTCTTTAGCCAATCTTTTAGAGAAGGTGACTAAAGGAACCGGCACACTAGCCGATTTGGATCAGATGGTTGAAATCGGTGAGGCAATGAAAAAAGCCTCTTTGTGTGCACTGGGACAAACAGCCCCCAACCCGATTCTCTCATCTTTGCACTACTTTAAAGATGAGTATCTAGCCCACGTTATCGATAAAAAGTGTCCTTCAGGTAAGTGTAAGAGCTTAATCAGTTACTACATTATCGAAGATAAGTGTATCGGATGTACCGCATGTGCCCGTAAATGTCCTACTGCAGCAATCTCAGGTGAAAGACGTGAAGTTCATGTTATCAATCAAGCTGCCTGTATTAAATGTGGTGTCTGTTTTGAGACTTGTAAATTTGGAGCTATTGAAATTCGTTAGGGTTTCAGTGGTTGAGGAGGATAAGTGTGAGTACCGTTCATATGAAGATAAATGGGATGCCGGTTGAGATAGAAGCTGGAGCTAACATCCTTGCAGCAGCTAAAAAAGTTCATGTAAATATTCCAACTTTATGTTATCACCCGGATTTGCCGGCATGGGCAGCATGTGGCTTATGTGTGGTAAAACAAGAAAAGTCGCCAAAACTGTTAAGGGCATGTGCAGCTCCTGTTCAGGAGAATTTAAGCATCATCACCCACGATGCTGAATTGTACCAAATCAGGAAGACCGTCATTGAGATGATAATGAGCAATCACCCCAACGAGTGTCTGACCTGCGCAAGAAACGGTTGTTGTGAATTGCAGCGTTTTGCCGCCGAGTTTGGAGTCAGAGAGCAGCCTTACGAGATTAGACTGACCGATTTACCACAGGATCACTCGACAACATCATTGGTCTTAGATCCAAGAAAATGTATCAAGTGCGGTCGCTGTGTTCAGGTTTGTCAGCAGATGCAGGGAGTTTACGCCCTTGAATTTATCGGTCGGGGAGATCAAACATTGATGAGTCCCGTAGCGGGCTTACCTCTTAATGACAGTCCCTGTATCAAGTGCGGACAATGTTCTGCCCACTGCCCGGTCGGAGCTATCTTTGAAAAAGATGAGACTCAAGACCTTGTCAATGCAATCAGTAATCCCGAAAAACACGTGGTTGTCCAAATTGCACCGGCAGTCAGAGTCGCAGTTGGTGAGATGTTTAACCTTCCTGCCGGGACAATTACAACCGGCAAAATTTATTCTGCCTTAAGGCGCCTCGGTGTCGATACTGTTTTTGACACAAACTTCAGCGCCGATTTGACCATAATGGAAGAGGGCAGTGAGCTAGTCAGAAGGTTAACAACCGGCGACGGAGCAATCCCTCAAATTACAAGTTGCTGTCCGGCTTGGACCGACTACATGGAGAAATACTATCCCGATATGATTCCCAACTTCTCTTCGGCAAAAAGCCCGATGATGATGCAGGGGGCAATTACAAAAACCTACTATGCCGAAAATGCAAAAATTGACCCAGCCAACATCTATTCGGTAGCGATTATGCCGTGTACCGCAAAGAAGTTTGAAATATCAAGAGACGATAATATGTATGCTTCAGGGTATGCCGATGTCGATTTGGTCTTAACAACAAGAGAATTTGGTCGCTTAATTAAAGCTTCCGGAATCGATTTTACTAAATTGGAAGACGAAGAGGCCGACAGTCCCATTGGAATGTATGCCGGAGCCGGAACAATCTTTGGTAATACCGGCGGAGTTATGGAAGCCGCTATCCGAACCGCTTACAATCTAATGACAGGCGAAGATTTAAAGGATGTCAACATTGAAGCCGTCAGAGGCATGGACGGTGTCAGAAGCGGAGTTGTCGACGTTAAAGGAACCAAGCTTAAAGTTGCTGTAGCTCACGGTATGGCCAATGTAAGTACACTTTTAGAAGAGGTAAGGGAAGCCAGAGAAAAAGGAGAAGAACCTCCTTATCACTTTATTGAAGTAATGGCCTGTCGCGGCGGGTGTGTCTCGGGAGGAGGGCAGCCTTACGCCAGTACCGATGAAGTCAGAGCTATGAGGATTGCAGGCCTCTATACAGACGATGAAAGAAGCACTGTCCGCTGTTCTCACCAGAACCCTGAGATTCAACAAATTTATGAAGAGTACCTTGGTGCTCCTCTAAGTGACAAAGCTCACCACTTGCTGCATACAACTTACAACGAGCGTAAGGTTTATAAGAATTAGAGGTGTAACTATAACAAAAAAGGGCTGTCTCAAGATTTTGAAACAGCCCTTTTTAATTGTGTTTAATAAATAACTATTTTATAGCTTCTTCACTTTTGATATCAAAGAATTTAAGTTTCTTTAAATCGGGAATCAGACTCACTTTTTGTTCAATTTTTAACTCGATATTTGGCTCGACTTTTGCTATGAATTGGTGTTTCCCTGTTGCCAGATACAAATGAGTTTCGCTGCCTAATGGTTCAACAACGGTAACCTCTCCGTTAATTGTTTCTCCTCCAATCGGATTGTCGGAATACTTTACATCTTCCGGTCTTATACCGAGAGTCACTTTTTGACCGAAATAGTTTTGCAAAATAGTTTTTTGGTTTTCGTTAAGCTTTATTTTAAAAGAGCCCTCATCTGCATAAACATCATCTGCCTCTTTTACAATATCGACATTGATAAAGTTCATCGGCGGCGAACCGATAAAACCGGCGACAAATTTGTTTGCCGGGTTGTTGTACAGCTCTAACGGTCCCCCTATTTGATAAATCACCCCGTCTTTCATGACAACAATTTTATCGGCCATAGTTAAAGCTTCGACTTGGTCGTGGGTGACATAAATCATTGTGGCTTTGAGCCTGTTGTGGAGTGAAGAAATTTCCGCTCTCATTTGGACTCTCAGCTTTGCATCTAAGTTGGAGAGGGGTTCATCAAACAAAAATACTTTAGGTTTACGTACAATTGCCCTACCGACAGCTACCCTTTGGCGTTGACCACCGGAAAGTGCTTTAGGTTTTCGCTCTAACAGTTGCTCGATATCTAAAATTTTTGCGGCTTCACGGACCCTTTGGTCTATCTCTTCTTTTGGAAATTTTCTAATTTTAAGGCCAAAAGCCATATTGTCGTAGACACTCATATGGGGATATAAGGCATAGTTTTGGAAAACCATCGCAATGTCACGGTCTTTGGGTGGGACATCGTTAACCAGTTTGTTATCGATGTAAAGCTTGCCGTCGGTAATCTCTTCTAAACCTGCGACCATTCTCAGCGTTGTAGATTTACCACAGCCCGAAGGCCCGACCAGAACAACAAACTCCCGGTCTTGTATCTCAACATTTATGTTATCGACGGCTTTAACATTACCGTCATACACTTTAGTAATATTTTTTAACTCTACCGTAGCCATAAGCCCCCCATTTCTTTTATAAACCAAAGTTTAGCCTATAGTGATTTGCGGTGTCAAATAAAAC
>JBAYOE010000026.1:0-11793 GCA_041678405.1 Sphaerochaetaceae bacterium
CAATTATAGAGAGCTTTAGGAGAGGTTGTTGTTTCTAAAAAGTCTTGAATTAAATGGATTTAAATCTTTCGCTGACAAAACCCGAATGGAATTTGCTTCAGGGACAACTAGCCTCTTAGGACCTAACGGTTGCGGAAAGAGCAATATTGTTGATGCGATTAAGTGGGTTTTAGGGGAACAGTCGACAAAAACACTTAGAGCCGGCAAAATGGAAGACGTCATTTTCAACGGAACTGAGAGTCGCAAGGCAATGAACTATGCCGAAGTTACCCTAGTTATTTCAAACGAAAAAGAGATTCTCCCCGTCGAAAGCACTGAGGTAGAGATTAAACGGCGCCTTTTCAGAAGCGGCGAGAGTGAGTTTTTTATAAACCGCAATCAAGTCAGACTCAGAGATATCAGGGAACTGTTTTTTGATACAGGGGTAGGCAAATCGGCTTACTCTATTTTGGAGCAGGGAAAGATAGACCAAATACTGAGTCACAAGCCGGAAGACCGCCGTTATATCTTTGAAGAAGCTGCCGGAATTACCAGGTATAAAGCCCGCTCAGTCGAAGCACAAAGAAAACTTGAAAGAACAGAAGAGAATATTGAGCAGGTAGAGACCCTGCTACAAGAGATTAAACGGCAGTATGAGAGCAGAAAAGGACAAGTAGCAAGACTAAATAGGTACAAAGAGTTGGAAGACCAACAAGCCTCTTTGGAAGTCGATGTTCAATTTGGAACAATAAGAAGTTACCAACTTCTGCTAGAACAAAAAGAGAATCAACTTGTACATACCCAAAAGGAATTTAGTGAAATTCAACAAGAGATTGAAAACATTAAAACAGATTTAGAGGAAAAAGAGTTTTCATTAAGCGACCAAGTTGAGAAAAGGATTGAGATTCAGAGTAGAATTAATACCGTAAGAGAGCAAATCAGAGGTAAAGATGAGCAACTTGATTTATTGAAGCAACACTATAAAGAGTACCATGAAAGAAAAATTGAGTCCCAAAAAAGATCTTTGGAAATAGCAAAAAGGCTTGAGCAAAACCTAAGGGAATTGGAAAATAAAAAGTCATATCTAATTACTATCGATTCTCTTATTAACGAAAAGAAACACGATATTGCAGCTACTCAAGCAACCATAGACAAAACGTTAAACGAGATTGCAAAGTGGGAAAATGAGATAATTCAGGCGGAAATTAGCCTAGTAAAAGAAGAAGAATCTCAACAGCAACTCTCATTAAACCTACAAGAAATAGCCGACAAAATGGCTACTGAGCTTGATAAAAATATTAAAGAGAGCGGCTATTCAATTGAGTTAAAAAATAAGAATTATAAAATAATGCTTGATGCGCTTAACGATCTTTTAATCAAGATTAGAGAGTTTAAGGAGAATCAGAGAGAGCTTCTTGTTAAAGAAGCTGTGAATCTAAAAACTTTGATTGTTAAATACAACGACAGTCTACCAAATTTTATCGATGAACTGATGGGTCCGGGGGGAATTTTAACAGAAAAACATTCAATCGATAAACAACTTTACGAAGGGCGCCAAAAAATAACTACAATCAGAAATACTATTTCCAAACTGAGAAATAATATAGTTGACTCAAATGATATGTTAGAAATAAACAGAAGTACTTTAACCAATTTGAAAATCGAACTTGGAGAGTCTGTTGCCCAACAAGATTTAACTAAGATTTTAATTGAAAGTTTAGAAAGGCAACGATTCGAACAATCCAATTTCCTGCTTGATGCCGATAAAGAGAGCCAAAACTCCTCCATCAGAGTGAAAGAGTCTCTCAATCAAATTAAGGGCATTGAAAATGAGAAAGAGGATCTTATTCAAGAAGGGAAAGATTTAGAACAACAATTGGCTTTAACAATTCGAGAAATTGAAGATTCCAATATTAATTTAGGAAGCCAAAAAAATCGGCTTAACACGTTGTACACTAAACAAAGCGAAGTAAGAAGCTCAATAGATAAATATACATTCCATATTGAATCTCTGAATGAACAAATTCAGAGTGTTTATCGAAATTTCTTTGAGTCGTACGGTAAAAGCTTAAAAGAGTATGATGAGCGTCTTGATGCTGAAATTGAAGATGTAACTTCTCTCAGAGAGAAATTAAGTCACCTGAAAAAACAGATTCTGAATCTTGGTTATATAAACCATATGGCGATAGAAGAGTTTAATGAAATTAAGGAGCGCCACGATTTTCTTTCCCATCAGATAAACGATTTAGAGAAAGCCAAAGGGGATTTAACGAAAGTAATTGAGGAGATTAAAAAAAGGTCAGAGGAGCTTTTTATCGACTCCTTTAATAAAATAAGAGCCTCATTTCAACAGATGTTTCATAGAATGTTCGGAGGGGGAAGAGCCGATTTAAGATTGATAGACCCTGAAAATCTATTGGAGAGTGGTATCGATATTCTTGCCCAACCACCGGGAAAGAAACTAGACCGCTTAGACCCTCTTTCAGGCGGAGAAAAATCTTTGACAGCAGTGGCACTTTTGTTTGCGACTTACAAAGTCAAACCTTCACCATTTTGTGTTTTAGATGAGATAGATGCCTCATTAGATGATCGTAATATTGGTTATTTCTTAACTGTTTTAGATGAATTTAGTCAAACAAGCCAGTTTATAATCATCACACACAATAAGCATACAGTAATGGGTTCATCAACGTTACTTGGTGTTACGATGGAAGAGAAAGGAGTTTCAAAAGCCATAAGTTACAAAATGGGCTTTGATTCCGAGCGGGATGAGGTCATCTATGGTGAACAACTTGACATTGCATTAAATAATACAGTATAAGGACAAACTGTAGCGCAGTTAATATTGGATGGATAATGTTTGATTCAATCAGTGAAAAATTTTCAAATATAGTTCGCTCTTTTAGCGGAAAATCAAAAATAACTCAAAAAAATATAGAAGATGCCGTAGAAGAGATTAAAATCGCTCTTTTAGAAGCCGATGTAAACATCAGAGTAGTTCGCCGTTTTATCAACAAAACTATCGAAGAGGCAACCGGAGAAAAGGTTTTAAAGTCGGTTGACCCGGGGCAACAGTTCGTTAAAATCGTCTATGATAGAATGGTTAATCTTTTAGGTGATGTCGAAGCACAGAAAATAAACCTTAAAGGTCCCGATACCACCACAGTAATTTTAATGATGGGACTTCAAGGCTCGGGAAAAACTACCACCAGTGCCAAACTTGCCAACAGGCTTAAAAAAGAGGGCAGAAGACCCCTTTTGGTTGCTGCCGACTTAGTAAGACCGGCTGCTGTTTTGCAACTGCAGGTTCTCGGCGAACAAATCGGTGTCCCTGTCTATAGCGAAAAGAGTGACAAACCGATTAAAGTAGCCCAAAATGCTTTAGTAAAAGCAAAGAAAGAGCAATTCGATACGGTCATAGTCGATACAAGTGGGCGTCTCCATTTAGACAGTGAAATGATGGGAGAAATAGTGGCTATCAGCAAAGCCATTAAACCCGATGAAACTCTGTTTGTTGCCGATGCAATGACAGGACAAAATGCCGTAACCATAGCTAAAGAGTTTGAAGACAAAGTGGGTATCAGTGGTGTGATTCTCTCCAAGTTTGATTCCGATACCCGTGGCGGTGCTGCACTCTCGCTCTCATCCATAGTCGGCAAACCGATTAAATTTATCGGTGTCGGTGAAAAAATTGAAGACTTAGACCCATTTTACCCCGACAGAATAGCATCCCGCATTTTAGGGATGGGAGATGTCGTTACCTTAGTTGAGAAAGCTCAGGAAGTTTGGGACGAACAAGAGAGTGAGCGGATGCATAAAAAAATGAAAAATAATGCATTCGATTTGCACGATTATCTTGAGCAACTTGAAAATATGGATAAAATGGGTTCCATAGATAAACTAATTGAGATGATTCCGGGAGCTAAAGGGGCTATTAGCGAAGATAGTGTCGATAAAGATGAGATGAAAAGAGAAAAGGCGATTATTTGTTCTATGACCTATGCCGAACGCTCTAATTATCGTATAATCGGCCCGACAAGACGCAAAAGAGTAGCCTTGGGAAGCGGAACAAGTGTCGGTGAAGTTAATCGACTCTTAAAAAAGTTTGAAAAAATGCGGCTGATGATGAAGAAGTTCGCAAAAAATAAAAATTACCAAGCTTCAATGTTTAAACATATGGGCATGTGATGGCGTTGAGCAGGAGGAAGTTGTGAGTACCACTATTAGACTTAAAAGGTTTGGTTCTAAAAAAAGACCTTACTACAGATTGGTTGTTGTCGATTCTCAGGCTGCAAGGGATAGCCGTTCAATTGAAGAGGTTGGACACTATCATCCTATTGAAGCGGAGGAGAATCAAGTTGTTCTAAAAGAGGATAGAATTAAAGAGTGGATAGCCAAAGGGGCACAACCGTCGGCTACCGTTAAGAGAATCCTCAACAAGCATAATATCACACTTGATAGAAATGTAACTGAATAAGCGGAGGCTCCAAGTGGAAAAGGATTTGGTAGAATACATTGCAAAATCTCTTGTCGATCTACCTGAAGAGGTTAGTGTCAACGTTATAGAGGGGGAACAATCAACCATACTTGAATTGAAAGTTGCCTCTAATGATGTCGGCAAAGTGATCGGAAAGCAGGGGAGAATAGCCAACGCCGTAAGGGTAATTTTAAGTGCTTCAGCAGCCAAAAGCGGAAAACACGTTCAGTTAGAAATTCTAGACTAACAAAATGTTGGCAACCGGAGTTCTCAGGGGTCCCTATGGGGTTCACGGATTTATTAAGTTTTTCTCATTTTCTCAGGAGATAACTCATCTCAAAAATTTAGAAACACTTTTACTAAAAAAAGAAGACAAAGAGATAAAGCTAACCTTAGAAGAGTTGAAAACCCACAACTCCACCTTTTTAATTAAATTTAAAGAGATTAACAGCCCCGAAGAGGCAAAAAAACTGAACGGCTATGAGCTTTGGATTTCAAGAGAAGAGGCTCAAAACCTTAAAGAGGGTGAGTATTACACAGCCGATTTGATTGACTGTAAAATTTTACTAAACGGTAAAAATGTCGGTACAGTAATTTCTACTATCGATGGACCTCAAGCGCTTTTACTGGAGGTTCTCTCTCTCATAGACGACAAAAAATATTTAATCCCTTTTATGAATAATTATATCGGCAAAGTTGATTTGAAAAATAATGAGATTGAGCTGTTAGAGGAGCAACTGATTCAATGAATTTTGAAATACTGACTCTCTTTCCCGAAATCTTGGAAGGCTTTTTTAAAAGTTCAATTATGGGGAAGAGTGTTGAAGCCAATAAATTCAGCTACTCATTAATCAATTTCAGAGATTTTGCTACCGATAAACATAAAAGTTGTGACGACACTCCTTACGGAGGGGGTGCCGGAATGGTTTTGAAACCAGAACCTCTGGGTAGAGCTCTAGATTCAATAAATGCTAAAAATAAACGGGTAATTTATCCTACACCCAGCGGTAAATTGTTTACCCAAAAATATGCCAAAGAATTGAGTACAGAGGAAAACCTTGTATTTATTTGTGGGAGATACGAGGGTATTGACCAAAGAATAATAGAACTGTATGTTGATGACGAGATTTGTATAGGGGACTATGTTATCTCTTCTGGAGAGATTGCTACGATGGCTATTGTCGATGCGATTTATCGTCTGGTCGATGGTGTTATAAGTGATAGGTCTCTGCTTGAGGAGAGTTTTGAAAATGGGTTGCTCGAATACCCTCACTATACGAGACCTGAAACCTATTGTTCAATCAGCGTTCCTGAGGTATTATTGAGCGGGCATCATAAAGAGATTGAAAAATGGCGCCTGACAAAAAGGTTGGAAAAGACCTTGATAAACAGAACTGATCTGTTAGAGAAGGCTCCTTTGGGGAGTCAAGAAAAGAAAATTTTAAAAGAGTTGCAAGCGCAGAAAGCGAAGGGGATAGAATAAAATGGATGCACTTAGAGCAATTGAAGCAGTTCAAATGAAAGATGGCGCTGAGAATTTTAGTGTCGGAGATACCGTAAAAGTCTATTTCACCATTAAAGAGGGTGACAAACAACGAATTCAGATTTATGAAGGGTTGGTAATTGCTTTTAAAAACAGCGGTATAAGAAAAACCTTTACCGTTCGTAAAAATTCATACGGTGTCGGTGTTGAGAGAATTTTTCCACTTCACTCACCACTGATTGAAAAAGTTGAAGTAACCCGTCAGGGAAGGGTAAGAAGGGCAAAACTCTACTATATCCGTTCCAAAGTTGGCAAAAAGGCTAAAGTACCAGCCCTTATTGGTAAAAAAAGATAAACAAAAACAATTTCCAATAGGAGGACGGATAAATTAAAATCCGTCCTTTTTGCTTTTATTATGGGAAGGCAATGTGTATGATAATAACTGAGGTCAACGGTGGCAGAAATTAAAGAAAAGAAGAGTCAAAGCAGTAAAAGAAGGCGCTTTAGCAGATCTAAAGGGGTTAAAGAGAGAAGAGAGACACCTTCTCCTTTAATTAATGAACCGCTAGTAAAATGTGAACTTTGTGAAAATGTAATTGAAAACATAGCTGAGGCAATCAGTGAAGGGTCTGCCAAATTCAGCCATTTTGATTGTGTAATTGAAAAAATAAGCAAGAAAGAGAAACTTGCGGAGAATCAAAAAATTAGTTATATCGGTAGAGGTATTTTTGCTGTTGTTGAGCTAAGTGAAGAAAATCGCTACAAAATCGTTAAAGAGATCACTTACGAATCTCCCCAGGATTTTTCAAAGATGAAGCAATTTGTCGAGGAGTTAAAAAAATGAACTCTAAAACCATAAAAGCTATGTTACCGGGGACTTTTGACCCGCCAACCAACGGTCACCTTAACTTAATTGAGAGATGTGCCAAGCTCTTTTCATCGTTGGATGTAGTTGTTGCCGATAACATCAATAAAAAATGTCTTTTCAGCGGTGAAGAGCGCACAGAGATGTTAAAAGAGATGCTCAAAAGCTATCAAAATATTAAAGTTGTCTCTTTTTCAGGCTTAATTGTTAATTATGCCCAAAAGGAGAATATAAATGTTCTGATTAGAGGCGTCAGAGCTTTAGTCGATTTTGGCTATGAGTTTGAGCTGGCGATGACAAACAAACAACTGTACAACGATTTAGAGGTTCTGTTTATGCCGACAGACCCCAACTATTTTGTACTGCGATCGTCTGCCATTAAAGAGATGGCCGCCTTTGGAGCCGACGTATCATCAATGGTGCCCCCTTTGGTTGCGCAAAAACTCCAATCAAAGATAAAGATTCTTGACATAAAAGTATGATTTCGTTATTCTCACAAAAGAAAGAAGAAAATAAAGAGGAATAAGATGGCTGTACCTAAATATAAGACTTCCAAAGCACGGACTGCTACCAGAAAAGCAGCAAACATGCGCTTAGAAGCCCCCACACTAACGGTGTGTGGAACTTGTGGAAACAAGGTTTTACCCCACAAAGTATGTCCAAAATGTGGCTACTATAGGGGTAATCAAATTTTAAATCTTGAAAACATGGGTTAATATTGTTAATACACACCTGTAATTTGGAGGATTGTTAAAAAATGGATAATAATACTGTTTTTGAAAAAGTTAAAGACTTAATATCAGAAAAACTTGAGATTGATGACTCTAAGATATCTATGAACTCTTCTTTTAGAAAAGACCTTGGAGCCGACAGTCTTGATACATATGAATTAGTCTACGCCATTGAAGAGGAACTGGGAGTTTCTATTCCAGATGAGAAGGCTAATGAGTTTGAAACTGTAAAAGATGCAGTTGATTTTTTAGTAGAAGTATTGAAATAGTAAAAAACTAATGCCCAGTTTTCCTAAGAACAATGAATACGGGAAAGCTCCTGAAATCTCAGCTGAGAGAAAACGGGAGCTTTCGTTATTTCAAAAACTCGCAAATATAAAATTTAAAAATCTTGAGCTTTTAAATTTAGCTTTTTGTCACCGTTCATATGCCAATGAAAGTCCTACAGAAGTCGATAACAATGAACGTTTGGAATTTCTCGGAGACAGTGTCTTAGGGTTATTTGTCTCTGACTGGCTCTTTATCCATCTGCCGAAACTGGATGAGGGCGATTTTTCTAGAATAAAATCATTCGTCGTCAGCGAAGATTCCTTAGCCGAGATTGCAAAGAAACTTAGAGTCGATAACTTTATTCTAATAGGAAAAGGGGAGGAGTTTTCAGGCGGTAGGGGTAAGAAAGCCCTTTTGGCAGATTGTATGGAGGCTATTTTTGCCGCTTATTATTTAGACAGCGGATTCTTAGCCGCTAAAACTCTCGTTTTAGATTTAGTTGTTCCTCAGATTTTAAGTGTATTAAAAAACAAACATAAAAAAGATTACAAAACCATGTTGCAGGAATATGTCCAAAAAAATTATAAAAGTTATCCCAGGTATGAAGTTGTTAAAAAGACCGGCCCTGAACATGATAACACCTTTTGGGTAAAAGTTACCGTACAAAGAAAATCCTACGGTCCAGCCAGTGGTTCCAATAAAAAAGAGGGCGAACAGGCTGCCGCAAAAATTGCTTACGAGAGTTTAGTTAAATAGAGTTTCCAAATAGGTAGTTTTTAAAATAGTTCAATCCAATTTTCTCCAAGAGTGCACCCTCATTTTGTTTAGGGTCATCTAAGACAGACTCCAAAAGATAATTTAACACTAACCCCATTTGCGGTCCTTTAGGAATACCTAAAGCGGCTAAACGGTTTCCGTCAATATCTAAATCCTTTATTGAAAGAGCATTAGATTTTTCTAAAACCTCTTCGATCCTCTCTTTTAATTGAACCAAATCATCGGAATAAAGGGTGTTATTGGTAGCCATTCTGTCGGCTACTCTTAAGGTAAAAAGATCATCTATATTCTCATAACCCACTCTGTTAATAAAACGCCTTATTGCTCCGTCTGTGGCTGTCTCATCGTATTTAAACATATGGTTTGCTATCAGATTGAGAATTATATATTTATCGGCATTGGAAAATTTAAGCCTTTCTAAAATCTCTTTTGCCATCTCAGTAGAAACTTGTTCGTGGCGATAAAAGGTAACACTATTTTCATTATCTTTAGCTTTTACAACTGGTTTTCCAATATCATGAAAAAGTGCCGCGATTCTGATAAGAGGTTTATCCTCCTTGACTGCATCACAAGCAGCAAGGTTATGGGTAAAAACATCCCTCTCGTGAGAGCCTTTCTGTTGGACATTCTCCCCCAAAAGAAGCTCAGGTAAAAGAGTTGCCAAGGCTGAACACTCCTTCATTGCCAGTAATCCCACCGAAGGTTTTAAAGACTCTATGATCTTTAAAAACTCGTCTCTGACTCGCTCAGAGCTGACTGCTTTTAGATTTTTTGATGTATTAGTCATTGCAGCCATAGTCTGCTCTTCAATTTTAAAGTTGAGTTGCGAAGCGAACCGACATCCTCTCAATATCCTTAAAGCATCCTCTTCAAAACGCTGCTGTGGTACTCCGATAGCCCTTATGGTACGCTCTTTTAGATCTTTGAGCCCTCCGTGATAATCCAAAATAAGACCGTCTCTCGGATCGACAGCCATTGCGTTAATGGTAAAATCACGCCTTTTAAGATCCTCTTTTAAACTTGAGATAAACTCAACCTCTTTTGGTCTGCGGTGTTTTATATACTCCTTTTCTGTCCGGAATGTTGTTACTTCAAATGTGTTGCCTTTATAAACAACTGTAACTGTTCCATGTTTGATTCCTGTTGGAATAACTGTTTTAAACATCTTTAAAACTTCTTTGGGTGGAGCATCTGTGGCAAAATCGTAATCATTATTGCCTTTTCTCAGCAGATAGTTACGGATTGTTCCACCAACAATATAAACAGAATAGTTGCGCAAATAAAAATGGGAGGCAAATTCTTGGACTAGCTTATTGACGGGGAATTTTTTCATCTGTTAATGCTATCTGTGAGTTGAGGAGATTGTCAATATAGATTGAATTTGATTAGTAAAATCACTATAGTTGACCTATTAGCCTCTCACAAAAGGGTAATTAGTTTTAATTAGGAGTTATGTTGATGTTCAAGTCAGTCGATGCAAAAGAAGACTTTCCCAAAATGGAAGAAAAAATCCAAAAATATTGGGAAGATAACGATATATTCCGTAAATCTATCGACAATCGCAGTGCCGATAATGAGTATGTTTTTTATGATGGGCCTCCGTTTGCCACTGGCTTGCCTCACTTTGGACACTTAGTACCCGGTACAATTAAAGATTTATACCCCAGATACCAGACAATGAAAGGCAAGAAGGTCAACCGCCGCTTTGGTTGGGATTGTCACGGATTACCGGTTGAGTATGAGATTGAAAAAACTTTAGGAATATCTGGGCACAGGGCTATCATTGATTATGGGGTAGGTAAGTTTAATGAAGAGTGTCGCTCAATAGTTTTACGCTACACCAACGAGTGGGAAGCAACAATCAATAGGATGGGGCGTTGGGTCGACTTTGAAAACGGTTATCGAACAATGGATACAACCTATATGGAGAGTATCTGGTGGGTCTTTAAAAGCCTCTACGAAAAAGATTTGATTTACGAAGGCTACAACATTCTTCCTTACTCTCCGGCATTGGCAACCCCTCTTTCAAACTTTGAAGTTAATTTAGGGGGATACCGGGATGTCGTTGACCAGGCAATTACTGTAAGATTTAAAATTGTCGGAGAAAATGAGACCTATTTCTTGGCTTGGACTACAACACCGTGGACTCTTCCCAGTAACTTAGCTTTGGCTTTAGGCCCTGATATCAAGTATGTGAAAGTCAAAGACCTCAAAGAGCAAGTTTATTATATTTTGGGTGAAGCAAAGCTCTCCGATTACTACAAAAATAAAGATGAGTATGAGATTGTAAACACATACCTCGGAAAAGAGCTTGAAAATATTGAGTATGAACCTCTTTTTCCTTTCTTTGAACATTTAAAAGAGAAAGGAGCCTTCATAACCGTATTGGGTTCTTATGTCTCTACGGAAGAGGGTTCTGGTATAGTTCATACTGCTCCCGGTTTTGGTGAAGATGACTATGAGGTTTTAAAAGGTACCGATATCCCGGTTGTATGTCCAATCGATGCTGATTGTAAATTTACTTCCGAAGTTCCTCTTTGGGAGAATGTTTTTGTCAAAGATGCCGATAAAGGGATAATTAAATATCTCAAGGAAAACAAGAAGTTAGTAAAGCAAGAAAACTATCTGCACAGTTATCCTTTCTGCTATAGAACTCACAAACCCCTTATTTATAGAGCAATGTCGAGTTGGTTTGTCGATATAACAAAACTCAAAGAAGCTATGCTGAGGGCAAATGACCAAATTAACTGGATGCCCAGTCACCTAAAATACGGACGATTCGGTAAATGGCTTGAAGGAGCCAGAGACTGGTCAATCAGTCGTAACCGTTTTTGGGGTAACCCCATCCCGGTTTGGAAAAGTGATGAGAGTGATTGCATAGAAGTTATCGGCTCAATAGAGGAACTGTATGAAAAAAGCGGCATAAGAGTTGATGATTTGCACAAACATTTTGTCGATGAAATAACGTATCCCTCACCAGATGGAAAGGGAACTATGAGACGTATCCCCGATGTCCTTGATTGTTGGTTTGAATCGGGTTCTATGCCTTATGCTCAAAATCACTATCCTTTTGAGAACAAAGAGTATGTAGAGAACCATTTCCCTGCCGATTTCATATGTGAAGGCTTAGACCAGACACGGGGATGGTTTTACACCTTGGTTATCATAGGCTCTGCTTTGTTTGACAAACCTGCTTTTTATAACTGCGTAA